>NZ_CAJNBJ010000017.1:600000-763107 GCF_905220995.1 Nitrospira defluvii | reverse complement strand
TTTCCGCGTCATGGCCCCCTCCTGTGGGGCCCATCTCAACACAGGTGAACTTCCAAGCCAATGGTCTAGTTATCAGGGGGAAAGTCACGATCACCGCCCTGCAGAGGTTTTTCGAAAAACGCACGTCTTGCGACTGGCTCATCTGCCACTGTTGAACGCGCCCCTTCTCGGTGAAGAGGGGCGGGGGCTCAACGGTATCCGAACTGCGTCCTGATCATCCTTTCTTGCCTAATCGGCACCCGCGGAGGAGATTGAGAACTAGTTCATCAGCATATGCTCGATGGGAGAGAGGCCGACTTGAATATATTGGAAGAGTCTTGACCCACAAGAACATTCTGCTGACATTCGCGACAAATACTTAGTCAAGACTGGAGCAAACTGCCACAGGCTGGCTTATCCAGAAGTAGCCGTCTTGACCCCTATCAAATGTGATTGTGACAAAGAACTGAGATTCCTGCGTTTCTCCTTCCCATCCGAGCACGAATTTCCTTGGTACGGCATTGGCATAATCGATAGCTGATACAGAACACCGTTGGTGTAAGACTCTTCGGAAAGACGGTTTGTTGCCCAATGAGATGAGAGGTGACAGCAAACTCAATGCGGCCGAGCGACAATGTATTGATAGGTGGGTGTATCTAGAAAGGACGATGTCTGTATCCATATCGATACTCCAGAGGAGGAGAACGGTACGGTATTCGCAGCTGGACCAAAACCCAGTGTTCATGGATCGGTTCTGAGCCTATGAAAAGAGACTATCGGATGGGTGAGGTAAGCCTAATAATCACAAAACAATAAAGGTACGTATTCAGGCTTCCTCGCAGCCCCCAAAAGGGTTCCCTTTTATCAGAAGGCGAGCCATGTCGAGGCTCCACAGTGAGGAGAGATCGGTCTTATGAGGCATCGTACGATCAAATCTTTACGAACAGCCCCGCTAAGGCACTCCATCTCGCTTGTAGGTTTTCTCCTATCTGAGTCGCGAGAAATCGCCCCTGGTACATGTCCTAGCCGCTGCCGAGAGAGCTGTCCCACCATCCTCCCAAATCTGAAATCATTGGATCGTTTGACATTCGGGCGGCTTCGACAATCGCTGTTGCTCTGCCTGCTGGCGCTTCTCTTCGGGGCTTGTGGCTCGCTTAAGGTGGCTGTGCAATCCGAGGTGCCCCACCGGGATGCGGAAGGTAAGCCGTTACCGGTTGTCGTGCGTTTGTATCAGCTCAGCAACAAGGAGCGTTTTCAAAAGGGCGATTTCCTCTCGCTTACGAGGAGCGACCATAAGGTGCTTGAAAAAGACATTCTCTGGAGGAAAGAGATCACGTTGTTTCCCAATTCCGAGTTGGTTCTCAAGGAAGAGCGCAAGAAGGGTGCGGAATACTTCGGCGTGATGGCGTTGTTTCGCGAAAAGGGAAAGGCATGGCGACAAGTGGTGGACCTCAATAAATTGTGGATCCTCTCGGTGAAGATCAAGATTCGAGAGCGAGAGATTATCGTCGATTGAGCGAAAGGCTCGTCTATGGGGCAGCCCGGCAAAGTCGTTTGGCATGAAGGCATGTTCCTGGCCCCGCACCACTTTCAGCAATGGGATCAGTATTACGGTCAGTTGCTGCAGGAGCGGCTTCGCGTGGTGAATCCTTTCGGGTGGGGGTTGATAGCCGTTCGGTTGGATTCCGACGATTTGGCAAACAATATCGTGCGCATTCTTGCGCTCAGAGGTGTCCTGCCGGACGGGATGGTGATCAGCGTTGCCGCCGGAGAGGAGAACGGGAGCCCGCTGGAGCCCCGCCCCGTTGACCACTATTTCCCTCCCTCCTTGGATCACTTGGATGTGTTCGTAGGAATTCCCGCCGAGCGAACCGATGGACCGAACTGTCTCCTCGACGAGACCGGCGGCAGGGCACCTACCCGCTATGTGGCGGTCAGGGCCAGCGTCGCGGACCTTAATTCCGGAGAAAAACGGGAAATTCTCCTCGCAAGAGCCAACTTACGAATTCTGTTTTCGGGAGAAGATGCGGCCGGTTTTATTACGCTGAAAGTATTGGAGCTTGAAAGGGCTTCCGGTGGAGGCCTGGTGTTGCGAGACAAGTACCTCCCTCCTTGCCTCACCATCGGTGCCTCACCGTGGCTCATGCGCCTATTACGCAGTCTGCTGGAACTGCTGTCCGCCAAGCGCAAGGCGCTGGTGGCCCAACAACTTGCGGCGAGCTTGGGAGGCATGGATCAGGCTCGGTGCTCGCGTCTGCATATCCTCAATGCCCATCTCCCTGTGTTGGCACACTACATTCAGGCAGGTCATGCCCACCCCGAAGGATTGTATCTGCTCTTGGCCAGACTGCTGGGCGAGTTAAGCACGGTCTACCCGATGCTCGATCCGATGGAGGTCCCCCAATACGACCATTTCAACCTGTACTCTGTGTTTCGGGAGATAGACGCGAGAATCAGACAGGCGTTGAAAGAAGAAGAGACACGCATGGAGTCGATTCCACTTGCGCAGCGCACAGAATTTATTTGGGAAGGGGCCGTGGCAGACGAGCTCCTGCTCCAATCCGGTCATCTCTATCTCGTGGTTGCGGGAGGAGTCACGGATGAGCAGCTTCCCAAATTCGTAAAGCAGGTTCGCATCGCGGCGCCGGATGAGGTGGAGAGCATCGTGTCCAACGCTGTCGAAGGGTTGGTGGTCACACATGTGGCGGCTCCTCCACCGACCATGGCGGTCAAGGCAGGGTACAGGTATTTCAGGTTGGAGAATCAGGGGCCGCGCTGGGCGGCCATCTGTCGAGCGCGGGCGCTCGCCGTGTATGTGCCTCCGGCTTTGAAAGAGGCCAAGTTGGAACTCATCTGGACCAGATAGGTGTCGTCCATGTCTGCCTCAGTGACGGAACGGAAGGCGAATCTGATCACCCTCTTCAATGATCTCTTGGTGTTGGGGATCTCCTTACGGGTTGCCGCGGATTGCGGAGAGCCGAGGGCACTGCGGTCTCAACTGCTGGACCTCTTCTATCAGGTCAATCAGGCGGGGAATGAGCTTAGCCTGCCAAAAGAAACCATGAAGGCGGCGGGGTATGCCGTCGCTGCCTACCTGGATGAAATGATCATGGGCTCGAACTGGCCTCAAAAACACCAATGGCCGGAGTTGAGCTTGCAGAGCGAACTCTTTGGCACCGACACGGCGGGGCAAGGGTTTTTCGACCAGATGGACGAGATCTGGGGGGCTCGTCCACTGAATATGGACTTGCTCGAGCTGTACTACCTCTGTCTGGCACTGGGATTTGAAGGCAAATACAAGCTGCAAGGCAAAGATCAGCTCAAGGCCGTGGTGCAAGAAATGGGGCGTGACATCCAAGCGAAACGTGGAGAAGCGCCGCCCTTATCGCTCGGCGAAACAGTGACCGGCATTCCTGCGCCGGCTCGTCACGCGATCACCACCCCTTGGATTGCGGTGGCAGCGGGAACCCTGTTTGTGCTGGGCCTGTTTCTGATACTCATGCTGAACATCAGCCGCCATGCCGACGCAGTCGCTGTACAACTCAAAGAGTTGGGCGAGAAAGTCGTCACGTTGAACCGATGACACACATCAGCGACATCACGTTGCGGTTTCGGGAGTCTGCGAAGACCGGACTCGACCAGGCCAGGTTGTACGTGCAGCGTCACCCGCGTCAGGCGGCATTCTGGTGCAGTCTGTTGCTGGTTGTGCTGGTGTTGACCTTCGGGGCGCTGATCGGCCTGGAGCGGTTTGAGACGCGGGCCTTTGCGGGCGTGGCCGTCTTGGTCGCCTATGGTCTCTATCAAACGATCAGTACATATCGGGAAGAAAAGCAGGCGACGGGCCCGGACGTCTCGTTGAGGGGGCAGATGCCGGATCAGGTAAGCCGAACCTCTTCTGAGTCGCAGACACGGATTGAAGGGCTCAGATCCGAGTTCGAACTAGCCATAGTTGAACTTGCACAATCATCCTTCGGACAAAAGGCCCTTTCGGCGCTTCCTTGGTATCTCCTGGTCGGCCCTCCGGCTTCCGGTAAGAGCACCATGCTGTTGAACTCCGGCCTGCAAGTCATCGTCCCCCGAAAGGATGAGACGGGAGGGAGTGGGACACTCGGGTCTCGGACCTGTGACTGGTGGTGTACGAACGAAGCCCTATTCATCGACACGGCGGGTCACTGCGCCGTGGGGGATGAGGCTCGCGGCGAGTGGTCGGTGCTGTTGGAGTCGATTGCAGCCCACCGCCAAGAGAATGCCGTGAACGGCGTCATGGTCACGGTGAGCCTGCCGGACCTGTTCGCAGCAAGGGAGAAGGATGTAGATGTGCAGGCAAAGCAGATCCGCGCGCGGTTGGAAGAGATCATCCAACGACTTGGTGTGGTCTTTCCCGTCTATCTGGTGTTCACGAAGTGCGACGTGTTGCGTGGGTTCGCTGAGTTTTTTGAGGATTTAGATCACGCCGGTCGCGAGGAGCAGGTATGGGGCCATACCTTTTCCGCGGGAACGGCGTCCAGCGGGACGCCTCAGAAACAGTTCGATACAGCCTTCTCGGAATTGCTACAAACGTTGTTGGTTCGGCGTCATGCCCGACTGCTTTCCGTGCTCGGCTCGAAGAAGGCGAGGGAAATTTTCTGCTTTCCCTTGAACCTGGCCTTGGCCAAGCCGAACCTCACTCGCTTCGTCGATCTGCTGTTCCAGCCCGGCCAGTTTCAGGACAGACCGCTGTTCAGAGGGTTTTATCTCACCAGCGCGACTCAAGAAGGGCCCTCGCTGGACGGTGTCATACAGCTTGTGAATCGTCGTGCCGGCCTCCAGGAACGAGGTGGGGTTCCGCCTATAGAACCACGGGAAAAGAGACCCTACTTCGTGAAACACCTGTTCAGCGGGATCGTCGTTCCGGATCAAGGACTTGCCCACCCTTCGATCGGGGTGCAGCGTCGTCTGCTGCTGAAGACACGGGCGCTGGCTGCCGGGACGGCGGCGGCCGGTGTGGCGTTTGTCGGAGCCTCACTCTATTCCTTTTCCTTGAATCGAGACCTCCACAATCGGATCGAAGCCAGCGCCGGCCACGTGTATCAGGCGATTATCCGAGAGGCCAAACCCTTTATGGAGGGGATACAAGACAGGGATCTTGAACAATTCCGGCAACAGATCGAGGTTCTTCAGGCCGATCACGAAACGAGACCGCCCTTGGCGCGTCGCTGGGGCATGAACCGAGAAACGACTCTCTACCCTGTCGCGCGAGACTTCTACCTCGGCTTGTTCCACAAATTCTATCGAGACCAGACGCGCACGCATATGGAAGAGAACCTCAGAGGATTCGCCGCCGACCCATCCCGAGCGCCACAGGCCCACGACAGCGATTTTTATTATTCCTACCTCAAGACCTACCTCATGCTGTCCTATACGTCGGGGGCGACCGAGCCAGGTCATCTGGACCGGCCGTTCCTTGCCGACTGGCTCAGGCGGATTTGGCAGGACCTCCTTCCGGCCCGGTATGGCCAGAAGGCTGCGACCGCCGATGTGAAAAACACGATCGATCGGCAGATCGACCTCTACAGTCGCCTGTTGCAACCGGACCAGGTTCCCTTCCCACGAGATCTTGGCCTGGTATCGGCGACAAGAGCGGCGTTGCAACAATCGCCCTACCCCGAGCGGATCTACGCTCGCATCCAACGTGAAGTGATGCAGCAATACAAACCGGTCCCTGTGACGCTGGCTTCTCTCCTGCAGGGGCAAAAGACCAGCCTGCTCGAAAGCAGCGACGAGATTCCCGGGTTTTTTACGCCTCAATTCGACAACGGTTTGTTCCGCAAGGTCATGGATCGGATCTTGGATCGGGCCTACGCGGATTCGTGGGTCCTCGATGTGCCTAAAGATCCGCGCGCAGAGGTCGAGAGACGTATTCATACGTTGTATCGCGAAGACTATATCCGCCGCTGGTTGCAATTTCTTGCCGCCGTGAAACTGCGTGCCGTGAGTACGCGGGAAGAGACGATCACGCTCCTGCAAGGGTTGACGCAGGAGAACTCCGTCCTCGTCGCGCTGCTGAAGGCGGTGGACGAACACACGTCGTTCAGCAAATTGTCGGACTTTGTGTGCGATGTCAGCAAAGGTTGGATTCACGGCAGTGCTTCGCCGCATCCCGTCGCGGAAGCGTTTCATTCCCTGCATGAATTCGTCGTGTCCTGCCCAGAAAACCAGGGGGCGCCGTTGAAACAGTATATGCAGGAGTTGCAACAGTTACGGGATGCCTTAAGCCGAAGCGTGGAGGGGGGCGCGCCTTCCTCCGAGCAACTGCAGGCCGAACACCGCCTGGCGGCCATCACGGGCCGTCTCGATCAAAGGATTCGATCCTCAGCGGAACAGCTTCTCCTGCAGCCGATCCACATGGTCGATGTGGAAAAGAGGCAGGAACTCAGTCGAGATTGTGCCCAGGCGATCGGAAGTCTGTACCCATTCCGTCCGGACAGCGCGGATGAAGTGACGATTCCCAACTTGATCGATTTCTTCAATCCTCAAAGCGGGCGGTTGCTGGCGTTTTACAAGTCGAACGTCAGTCCGGTCTCCGCAGAGGAAATTGCGAAGACGGGGGCCTCTGCCGATACCGTCCCCGGAACCGCTCTCCAGCAAGTGAAGGTCATTTCGGACGCCCTGTTCCCCTCGGGCAGTCCGGAGCCAAAAGTTCCCTTCGAGCTGAAGCCCCATGCGACCGGCGGGGTGGGCTTGAGTGAAATTCGCCTGATGATTGAGGGGCAAGAACTGACCTATCAAATGGGTCCGGAATTCTACACGCCGTTCCAATGGACCGGCCGTTCGGACGAACGCGGAGCGCTGCTGCAGATCGCGGTCGGCACCGATGAAGCGCAGCGCAAGAGCTACACGAAACAGTATGAAGGGCGGTGGGGGCTGTTCAGGATGCTGCAGGAAGGCCGCCCTGTTCCGATCAGTCCGACGGAATACCGGTTGTCCTGGAAATTCTCGATCGGCATGAAGGATCCCGTGGTCATCCGGTTTGATTTGAAGGCGGAGCATGTGAAACATCCCTTCGCCCCGGGTTTCTTTGCGAAGTTCAAATGCCCCTGATGGAAGCCATGGGTGAGGGGAGCGAAAGGCGAACGACGACATGGTGACCGACTTAACCATGGAGTGGCAGGCCATCGGAGCCAAACCCATTCGCGCCGATGCACCCGCCGGCAACCCTGTCCGGGACGATGCCGACTTTCTCTCCATGCAGGATGAGATCCAAAAGCTGGAGTCTCTCTCCCACGAACAGGTGAACTGGAGGCAAGTTGTGGCGGGGGGGCGGATAGTCCTGGCCGACAAATCGAAAGACCTCTTGGCGGCGGCCTATGCCTGTCTCGGCTTATTGCATGAAGAAGGGATTCCAGGGCTCGCAGCCGGACTGGCTTGCTTGCGAGACATGCTGGCCCGGTACTGGGATTCGCTCTATCCGGAAGCCAAGCGAGTGCAGAAGCGCATGGACGTGCTGGTCTGGTTGGAGGGCAGACTCCAAACGGCCTTTGGCGAGAGAGGGTTCTCGTCTCACGATCTCGACCCGTTGCGGACCTGCGAAGAACTCCTGCGTGTGCTTGAGACGCTGCTCGTCGAGAAGGCAGCGGACAAGGCCCCCGGTTTTGCGGGACTGCGGAATGAAATCGCACGGCAGATCGAACAGCTGGGGCAGCCCGAACCGAAGCCGGAAGGCAAGGGCCAAGAGAGTCACGGAGCGGCCGGGCCACCGACCACCTCCGGTGGGCCGCGCTCCATCACCACGGCGGACGATTGTCGCAATGCATTGCGCGAAGCCGGAGACCTTATTCGGCGCGCCGCTCTGTTCGCAAGGGGCCAAGACTCCTCGTTGCCGTGGCCCTATCGCTTGGTGCGGGCCACCATGTGGGCGACGCTTCAGATGCCCTCACCCATTGACGATGGCTTGTCGCGCATCCCTCCGCCCACCCCTCATGTCGTCCACCGATACCAAGAGCTGTATGCCAAGGGGGTATGGGCTCAACTTCTGGAGCAGATCGAGTCGCAATGTCCCGAGACCCCGTTCTGGCTTGACCCCCATCGGATGGCGGCTCGTGCGTTGGGCCAACTCGGAGCGTCGTACCGGCAGGCAAAAACAGCGATGGAAGATGAGGTCAGAACCTTGATCGAGCGACTGCCGGAACTCGCGGGCTGCCGATTTTCCGACGATATGCCCTTTGCAGACGAAGAGACCAGACAATGGATCGGTGCACTGCAGGGCACCACCGCTGATGTGACAGATTCCGAGAGAGGAGGCGCGATTAAGCCTGGGCTGGAGGGCAACCGGCTTGACGACCTGTATGTGCAAGCCGCGACGTTGGCGGAGCAGGGACGCCTGAAAGAAGCGATCGCGCTGTTGCAGAACGAATCAGCCGGCTCCTGCTCGGAACGAGAGCGGTTTCTGTTGAGACTGGATGCGGCCAAGCTCTGTCTCCTGGCCGGGCATCTCAAAGTCGCGCTGTCGCAACTGGAAGGCCTCGATGAGGCCATCGTACGGTTTGCCCTCGACGCCTGGGAACCGACCTTGTCGGTCGATGTGTGGAAGACGATGTGGCAGGTCCTCCAGCAGTTGCTGAAGGACGCAAGGCCACCCGCGGCGGAATGGGCCGATCGGGCCGAGGCGGTTCACCGCCGCATTTCCCGGGTGGACATGCTGTCGGGCTTGGATATGGAAGGCAAACACCAATCGGCACGAGTCGAACGATAGCGTCAACCAGCGAGTCCTCCTTGCGAGGATTCACACAGGAAGGAGCGCGCCATGGCAGGTGGCAAAGAAGGGTCGGTGGCACCGGAAGAGAGAGTCAATATCGTCTTCAAACCCGCCACGGAGGGTGTCCCGGAAGAAAAGGAACTGCCCTTGAAAATGGTGTTTATGGGTGATTTCACGTTGAGGCCTGACGATACGCCGTTAGAGGACAGAAAGAAAATTGGAGTCGACAAGAGCAATTTCGACGAGAGGATGCGGAGTCTGAGTCTGGAGTTGTCGATGACGGTGCCGAATCGACTTTCCGGCAAAGAGGGCGAGGATCTTCCGGTCGCCATTCGCATCAACGGCTTGAAGGATTTCAGCCCCGACTCGATCGCGCAACAGGTTCCGGAACTCAATAAGCTGCTGGAGCTGCGGGCGGCATTGCAGTCGTTGAAGGGCCCCCTCGGCAATGTGCCGGCCTTCAAAAAAAAGATCGACAGTTTGCTCAGTGACGTGGAGGCGCGTGAGCGCTTGCTCAAAGAATTGGGCGCGGGAGAACCGCGATAGTCTATTCATGCCGGAGGAGGACAGGCCATGGCGGAAACACAAGAGACCCCATCCACCAAAACACCGGTGGCAGAAGCCGAACCCAGCTTGATCGAGCAGATGTTGGCGTCCATCGATATCCGTCCGCAAGAAGAAGCCTATTCTCCGGCGAGACAGGGCCTTGAGGCGATCGTACGGGCCCTCCTCGTGCCGGAGCGGAAGGATATGAAGGTCAACCAGGCCATGGTCGTCGATATGATCGCCGAGTTGGACAGAAAACTCAGCGCACAGGTCGACGCCATCCTGCATCACGCGACGTTTCAGAAGTTGGAATCCGCGTGGCGCGGGCTGAAGCTGGCCGTGGAGCGGACCGAGTTTCGAGAAAACATCCAGTTCGAGATCTTGAACGTGTCGAAAGAAGAATTGCTGACCGATTTTTTGGAGGCGCCGGATGTCACCAAGTCCGCCCTGTACAAGCATCTGTACACGGCCGAGTTCGGCACGTTCGGCGGAAATCCCATCGGCGCCATGATCGCCAATTATGACTTCGGTCCGGGCCCGCAGGACGTCAAGCTGCTGCAGTATGTCGCTAGTGTGGCCACGATGGCGCATGCCCCGTTCCTTGCGGCGGCCGGACCGAAATTCTTCGGCATGGAGAGTTTTCTCCGCCTGCCGAACCTTAGAGATTTGAAGACGCATTTTGAAGGCCCACAGTACATCAAATGGAACGCCTTCCGCGATTCCGAGGATGCTCGATCCGTCGGTCTCTGCTTGCCGCGGTTTCTGCTGCGGCTGCCCTACAGTCAGGAGGCGAACCCGGCGAAGGTCTTCAATTACACCGAATCGCTCAGCAACGGCCACGAGAGTTACCTGTGGGGCAATACGGCATTCGCATTCGCCACGCGTCTGACCGACAGTTTCGCCAAGTCACGCTGGTATACCAACATCATCGGTCCGATCAGCGGCGGGACGGTGGAGGACCTGCCGGTCCATCTGTTCGAGTCGATGGGCGGGATAGAGACGAAGATACCGACGGAAATCCTGATTTCCGGCGAGCGCGAAAAGGAATTGGCCGATGCGGGCTTCATCGCCTTGACCATGCGGAAGGGCTCGGACAACGCCTGCTTTTTCTCGGCCAACTCCTGCCAACGCCCTAAGACCTTCGGCCAGAGTGCGGAGGGCAAGGTGGCGGAGGCCAACTATCGATTGGGCACGCAATTGCCCTACCTCTTCATTGTCAATCGTTTGGCCCATTACCTCAAGGTGCTCCAAACCGAGCAGCTTGGGAGCACGAAAGACCGGGCGGATCTGGAACGGGAACTCAATACCTGGATCAGCCAGTACGTGTCTGCGCAGGATGTCGTCACGCCAGAAGTGCGGCGGCGGCGTCCACTCCGGGATGCTCAGGTGACGGTCAGCGATGTGGAGGGTAATCCCGGCTGGTATCGGGTCGATCTGAAAGTGGTGCCGCATATCAAATATATGGGTGCCTTTTTCACGCTGTCCCTGGTCGGTCGGCTCGATAAGAAGAAATAGGAAAGGAGGAGCGCATTATGCCGATTCCAGCCTACTTGGAAATTGAAGGAGAAAAACAAGGCAAGATCGAAGGGTCGTGTGATCAGAAGGGACGAGAGGGAACGATTCTCGTCCAGGCGTTCGACCATAAGGTGCACATTCCCTCCGATCCACAAACGGGGCTTGCGTCGGGGAAGCGCGTCCACGGTGCGGCCACGATCGTGAAGGAGGTGGATAAGGCCTCGCCGCTTTTGTATCAGGCGCTCTGCACCGGAGAACATTTGAAGACCATCACGATCAAATGGTACCGCATCGCGAAGGACGGGACGGAGGAACATTATTTCACGACCAAGTTCGAGGATGGGATTGTGATTGAAATGCATCCCTCGATGCAGAACTGTCTCGACAAAGCGTTCGGACACCTGGGCCATATGGAGGAGGTGTCGTTCCGGTATCGAAAAGCCATTTGGCGGCATGAGGTGGATAAGAAGGAGGCCCAGGATGACTGGAAGGTTCCGAAGTAGGTGAGACGGAGAAAATATGGGACGAGAAGGTCGCTTGTTGGAACGATTGGGGGATGAGCGGTCGGCAAGTCCGAAGGCACCCAGGGAAAGCCCCCACCTGCTGGCAGAGTCGATCCTTCGGCACCTCAGGAAACTGCTGAATACCAGGCCGGATCAGGTCTTGATTCAGCCGGACTATGGGATGCCGGATCTCACGGAGTTGGTGCAGGACCAGGCAGCGGCAGTGGAGGAGGTACAGGCTGCGATCCTGCGAACCATTACTCGGTTCGAGCCCAGGTTGCATGACGTCTCGGTCACGCACGTGCCTTCGGAACCGGGGCAGTCGATCCTGCGGTTCGAAATCGCAGGGGCACTCATTAGCGAGAGGGAACCACACGTGGAATTTCGGACGGAGATCAGTCCGGCGGGACGAGTCGAGATCGCCGAGTGATCCGCATACCTGCCGTTTCGTGGGGCCATGCAGAGGTGAAGGCCGTGACGTTCAATCGATACTATAAGGACGAGCTCGAGTTCCTTCGGCAGATGGGACGTGAGTTCGCCGAAGCGCATCCCAAAGAGGCGCACTTTCTGGCCGACGTCGGGAGCGACCCCGACGTGGAACGATTGCTTGAGGGTGTCGCATTCCTGACGGGTCGGATCAGGCAGAAACTGGACGATGAATTCCCCGAACTGATCCACGGGGTCATGAATTTGTTGTGGCCGCATTACCTGCGCCCCATCCCCGCCATGAGTCTCCTGGAATTTGCACCGATTCCCGGCGCGGTCACCGAGCGCAAACGCATTCCAGCCCTCGAAACAGAAGTGGAGTCTGGCAAGGTCGATGGGACGGGATGCCGCTTTCGGACCACTGCCGATGTGGACCTCTATCCCTTTCAGCTCGAACAGGTGTCCTTGGAGGCGGCCAGCGGCGGTCATTCCGCGCTCCGTCTTCGGTTCGTCCTTCTGCCCGGAGCCACATTGGCGCAGGCGCAGGTCGAGCGGCTCCGACTGTACTTGGTTGGGGAGCCTGCCTACACCCTCTATTATTGGCTCTGTCGCCACGTGAGCAAGATCAGGCTGCGCCTGCTCGCGCAGGGTCGCCCGGTAGAAGAAATCGGGCTGCCGGACTGTCAGATTCAGCCTTTTGGCTTGTCCAGGGAAGCGGCACTGCTACCCTACCCCAAGACAGCCTTCGACGGGTATCGCTTGCTCCAGGAATATCTGACCTTTCCTCAGAAGTTTCTTGCCGTGGATCTGTCAGACCTTCAGCCGTTATCCCGGCGAGCCTCCGCCGCGACGTTCGAGATCCTCATCCTGTTCACGAACGCGCCACCGGCGTCCTTGCGGGTGTCCAAAGAGCATGTCCGGTTGTTCTGTACGCCGATCGTCAATCTATTCACCTCTGATTCCCAACCGATCCAGATCAGCCATGAACGGACCGAATACCTCGTCCGCCCGTCGGCTGCCCAGGCCATGCAGTATGAAATCTTTTCGGTCGACGGCGCGAACGGACACCTGCGTGGGACGGGGGAGGAATTGCACTACGAGCCTTTCTACTCATTTCGCCATGGTGATGGCAAATCCACTGCCACGGTCTATTACCAGACACACCTTCGGCAATCCGTGGCGAGCAAAGGCGGAGCCGAGACCTATGTGTCGTTCGTGAATGCGGATGAAATTCCGGTCCGTGGCGCGGAAGTCCCGACCGAGATCGTGACGTTCAATTTGACCTGCACCAATCGAGATGCGGCCGGGAAACTTCGCGTCGGAGACATTCAGGTGCCGACGGACAGTTCGCCGGGATTCGCGCAATTCAAGAACATTATCCGAGTGTCTGCTCCGTGTCGTGCGCCGGTCGGTGGAGATCTCCATTGGCGCCTGCTGTCTCATCTCTCGTTGAACTATCGCTCCTTGACCAGCGTCGAGGCACTGCGTGGGTTGTTGGATCTGTATAATTTTGCAGCGCGCCAGGATGATCAAGCGAGACGTGCCCAGGCCAGATTGTTGGAAGGCATTGTGGATGTCCAGAGTCGAGGGAAGGATCATCTCTTCCACGGCGTTCCGATCCGTGGAACGGAGATCATCCTCTCGCTGAAGCAAGACCACTTCGCCGGGGAGGGGGACTTGTTCTTGTTTGCAAGCGTGCTCTCCGAGTTTTTTGCACTCTACGCCTCGGTGAACTCGTTTACTCAATTGGTCGTGAACGAAATCGAGCAGGGAGAACAGTATTCATGGCCGAGCAGGATCGGACAACAGATCATCCTCTAGTCGAGGATTTGCTTCGGAGGGCGCAGGACTACTCCTTCTTCCAATTGGTCACGCTCGTGGAGCGGCTCTGCCGTCCCAGGGCGGCGGTCGGCGGCGAAGGACCAGCCGAGGGGGAGGCGCTTCGGTTTCGTCCTGAGCTTTCCTTCGCTTTTCCTGTCTCCGATATCGCCGCTCTGGAGAAGAGCAGAATGCAGCCGCTGCGGTTCCGTGTGACCACGACATTTTTGGGACTCTACGGGACCACCTCGCCGCTGCCGCCATTTTACACCGAAGATCTCATGGCTCAAGAGGAGGGGGAGGAGGCTGTTCGCTCCTTCCTGGATCTGTTCCACCACCGGTTGCTTTCATTATTCTACCGCGCGTGGGTCAAATACCGGTACCACATCCAATTCGACCCGTCCGGCGAAGATCCCTTTTCGCAGCGCATGTTGGCCTTTCTCGGCTTGGGTGCGAAGGAGGTGGCGGAAAAGACCGGCCTGCCCGTCAGCCGGCTTCTTCGGTATGCGGGGTTATTCAGTCAGCGGCCGAGGTCGGCGTCGGCGCTGGAGGGGATGTTGAGCGATTTGTTCGATGGGATTGAAGTGCGGATCACCCAATGCACCGGCCGATGGGTGGCGATTCCCCCGGAACAGCAGTCGACCTTGGGAAGGCAGAACTGCGCGCTGGGACGGGATTGTGCGCTCGGAAACCGAGTCATCAACCGGCAATCCAGCTTTCGCCTCACGATGGGTCCCATGAGTCACGACACCTTCGTGAGCCTGCTACCCGGCAGCACGGGAATGGAAAGAATGGAGGCGTTGGTTCGGTTGTTCGTCCAGGATCGATTCGATGCGGATCTGGAACTGCTCATGCCCGAGGAGGGGATTCCGACCTTTCGGCTGCTGTCCAAGCAAGGCGATGGGCCGCGATGCCGTCTCGGGCAAACGACTTGGTTGCCGGCGCGATCAGGCAATGGCGGAGTGCGGAGAGTCCCCTTTCAATTTGCCCCGGCGAGGACAGAGGGACTTTCGCTCAAGCAATAACAAGGAGTGGGAGCCATGGATGTGGTAGATAGACGAGCCTTGATCCGCCGGTTGAATCGCTTGTGCAGCCGATCACTTGAGTCCGCGGCGGGGCTTTGCCTGTCGCGCACGCATTATGAAGTTGCAATCGAACATATGCTGCTCAGATTGCTCGAAGACCCCACCGCCGACATCCAGGTGATCCTGTCCCATTTCGAGATCGAGCCGGCTCGCGTGCAGAAGGCCCTGCAGCGGGCTCTCGAAGAGTTCAAGTCAGGGAACGCAGCTAAACCCGTGTTCTCACCGCGACTCATCGAATGGCTGCAGGAGGCCTGGCTGATCGGATCGATTGATCTGAACCTGACCGAGATCCGGTCAGGGGCGCTGTTCCTGGCCATGGTCAGGGATCTCGGCCGGTTCGCCTATGGTTTCGGGGAGGAGCTCCTGCAACCGGTACGTGCCGACGAACTCACCCACAAGTTTTTCGACATGACCGCGAAATCGTCGGAAGGAGAAGCGGCGAAGGCGGCGGCGAAGGGTGGGGCTGAGGGGCGGGGTGCGGAAACGGCGCTGGGTCGGTTCACGGTGGACTTTACGGCGCGGGCCCGCGCCAACGGTATCGATCCGGTCTTTGGGCGTGATCGGGAGATCCGGCAGATGATCGATATCCTGGCCCGACGGCGCAAGAACAATCCCATCGTCGTAGGGGAGGCCGGAGTGGGAAAGACGGCGGTCGTCGAAGGATTGGCCTTGCGGATTGTGCAACACGATGTGCCGGATCTGCTCAAGAATATGGACATGCTGGCGCTGGATTTGGGCCTACTCCAGGCCGGGGCCGGCGTTCGGGGTGAGTTCGAGCATCGCCTGAAGTCCGTGATCGATGAAGTGAAGGCCTCACCGAAACCCATCATCCTCTTCATCGACGAGGCCCATATGCTGGTGGGCTCGGGGAGCACGGCGGGGATGGGTGATGCCGCCAATTTGCTCAAGCCGGCCCTGGCGAGGGGCGAGTTGCGCACGATCGCCGCCACGACCTGGTCGGAGTACAAAAAGTATTTCGAAAAGGATGCGGCATTGGCCCGGCGCTTCCAGCTGGTGAAGCTTGAAGAGCCGTCTGAAACCGATGCCATTCTGGTGTTGCGCGGCTTGCGGAGTAAGTACGAGGAGGCCCATCAGGTGCAGGTGCTGGACGAAGGCGTCGTCGCGGCGGCACGCATGTCCAGCCGGTATATTTCAGGTCGCCAACTTCCGGATAAGGCGGTGGATCTGTTGGACACGGCTGCGGCTCGGATCAAGATCGGGCTCAGCAGCAAACCGGACCGCCTGGAAGATATCGAACGGACGATCCAAGCGCTGGAGCGGGAGCGAGGCGCCCATCAACGCGACCTGCTCAGCGGGGTGCCGGTGGAACCGGAGCGGATCAGCGCGCTGGACGAGGCCATCGCGAAACGAAGGCAGGAACTGGAGCAGTTAGAGGCGCGGTGGCGTGAGGAGAAAGTGTTGGCGGAATCGGTCTTGGCCCTGCGGGGAAAAATACAGGCGGAAGGGGCCCAGGGCGCAGACCGCTATCGCTCCGACTGGGACCGCGCCAAGGCCGATTTGCGCAAGATTCAGGGGAAGGATCCGCTGATCAGGATCGAAGTGGATACGGATGTCGTGGCCGAGGTCGTGTCCGATTGGACCGGCATCCCTGTGGGCCGCATGATCAGGGACGAAGCCCAGACGATTCTGCAGTTGGATGATCGGCTCAAAACGAGGATCAAGGGCCAAGACCATGCGATTGAGGCCATCGCTCGAGGAATCAGGGCTTCCAAGGCCGGCATCGGAAACCCAGCCACACCGATCGGCGTGTTTCTATTCGTGGGCCCCAGCGGTGTGGGAAAGACGGAGACGGGGCTGGCTGTGGCGGAGGCGCTGTTCGGCGGCGAGCGGTTCGTCGTCACGCTGAACATGTCGGAGTTTCAGGAGAAGCACACGGTCTCGCGGCTCATCGGCTCACCGCCCGGCTATGTGGGATATGGCGAAGGCGGCGCGTTGACCGAGGCGGTCCGGCAGCGGCCCTATTCGGTCGTGTTGCTCGATGAGGTGGAAAAGGCCGACCCCGAAGTCATGAACATTTTCTATCAAGTCTTCGACAAGGGCATGTTGGCCGACGGCGAAGGGCGAGTCATCGATTTTAAGAATACGGTGATCTTCATGACCAGCAACCTGGCCTCGGACATGATCTTCCAGCTGTGTGCGCGCGGGACGCGGCCCTCGCCGGGCGAGGTGACCGCCGCCATCAGGCCGCTGTTGAGCCGCCACTTTAAACCGGCGCTGCTGGCGCGGATGACCATCGTGCCGTTCTACCCGATCGATGCAGCCGCGATGACCATGATCGTGGAGTTGAAGCTGGCCCGCCTGGCCCAGCGGCTGATGGAGAGCCACCGGATTGCCTTCGACTACGAGCCGGCCGTGGTCGAACAGATCGTGCGGCGTTGCAACGAGGTCGAAACCGGGGCGCGCAACATTGACCATATCATGCAGGGGTCGTTGCTCCCGCGCGTCTCGACGGAAATCCTCTCGCGTCTGGGCGAAGGACGCCTGCCTGAACGGCTCAGCCTGACCTTGGGGGCGGACGGCGATTTCAACCTCGCGTTCTCGGAGCGCCAGACCGTGGCGTTGGCGCAAGGATAAGGACCATGCCTCTCATGGACACACAAACCGAAGCGCCCCATCTTTTCAAAGTCGGCGCCTATTCAGCAGACAAACTCCGCGTCGTTCGCTTCGAGGGGAGCGAGGGCCTGTCTCAGGTCTATCGCTTCAGCCTGGACCTTGCGTCGTCCGACCCAAAAATTGATTTCGATCAAGTCGTCGGCCAGCCGGCCCTGCTGACGGCGCGAGGGAGCAGGGGCATCAGGCTCGTTCACGGACTGGTCAGTGCATTCGAGCAGACGGGCAAAGAGGGTAAATGGGGGCTCTATCGGGCCGAAATGGTGCCGGCGATCTGGAAACTGGGGCTTCGAACCGATTGCAGGATTTTCCAGGAGAAGACGATCCCGGACATCATCAAGGACGTTCTGCTCGATGCGGGCCTGACCGCCAACCAATTTCGGTTCGCGCTGACTTCCGGCCGGTACAAAAACCGTACCTATTGCGTCCAGTACGGCGAGTCCGATCTGAACTTCATCAGCCGGCTCATGGAGCAGTATGGGATCTGGTACTACTTCGAGCACCGTGACACGAGCCACGTCTTGGTCTTGAGTGACGACCCCGCCGCCGCCGCGACGCTGCCCGGCGCATCTTCGATCAGATACCATGCGCCCGCGACCGCCGGCCTCTCGAGCGAGGAACATATTGCGTTCTTCTCCTACCACCGCGAGATCCGATGCGGCGCTGTCAAGTTACGGGATTTCGACTTCGAAAAGCCGCGACTGACCGTCACCGGAGACGCGCAGGCCAAGATGGACTACAAATTGGAGGATTACGACTATCTCGGTGAATGCCGCGACAGCAGTGAGAGGAATCTGTTGGCTAAGGTGCGGTTGGAAGGGGCGCAGGCGGTCAGGCAGCTGGGAAGAGGGCACAGTGATTGTTGCCGGATCATTCCCGGTTACCGCTTCACCCTGGACCAATGCCATCGGTCGGACTTGAACCGCGAGTATCTGACCGTGAGGGTGACGCACCAGGGGACCCAGCCGCAGGCGTTGGGGGCTGAGACGGGAACGGTCGCGAATGAGCCGGCCTATCAGAATGAGTTCCACTGCATTCCCTCCGATGTGCCGTTCCGCTCTGCGTCCATTACGCCGAGACCCACGATCCAGGGCCCCCAAACGGCCATCGTGGTCGGACCGAAGGGAGAGGAGATTTACACGGATAAGCATGGGCGCGTGAAGGTGCAATTTCATTGGGATCGCGAAGGGAATCGGGACGAAAAGAGTTCCTGCTGGGTGCGAGTGGCTCAGGTTTGGGCCGGCACGAGTTGGGGCGCCATGTTTATTCCACGGATCGGGCAAGAAGTTCTGGTGGAATTTCTGGAAGGAGATCCCGACCAGCCGATTGTGACGGGACGCGTGTACAACGGCGATAACATGCCACCCTACGCGTTGCCGAGTGAAAAGACCAAGAGCACTCTCAAATCCAATAGCTCCATCGGCGGCGGAGGGTCGAACGAGATTCGCTTCGAAGATGGGAAGGACAAGGAAGAAATTTATCTTCATGGCCAAAAAGACTGGACGATCGCCGTCGAGAACGACAAGAACCAAACGGTCGGCCATGACGAAACCTTGGCCGTGACCAACAATCGCACCAAGACGGTGGGCGTCGACCAAAGCGAGACAGTGGGGGCGAACAAAACGATCAAAGTCGGGGCGAACCATACGGAGAGCATCGGGGGTGCGGAAACCATCGCGGTCGGCAAGGCGTCGGCTCACACCGTTGCGTTGGCTCGGGCCTTGACGATCGGTGGCGCCTATCAGGTCAGCGTCGGCGCGGCCATGAACGAGACGGTGGGAGGCGCCAAGGCCGAAGAAATAGGTGGCGCGAAGACGGTCGTGGTGGGCGCCTTGAGCAGCGAAAACGTGGCAAAGAATAAGTCTGTGGATGTTGGTGAAAGCATCACAGAAAACGCCGCCAAAAACATCGGTGTCACGGCAGGCGACAATATGACCATCTCGGCCGGCAAGAATATGGTCCTCGACGCTGGAGACCAAATCACGATCAAGACCGGGAGCGCGTCGATCACGATGAAAAGCAACGGCGACATTGTCATCAAGGGCGGGAAGATCACGGTGAACGCGTCCGGAGACCTGGCTTTGAAGGGATCGAAGATTACTCAGAACTAAAAGGTGAACGCGGGGGTAGATATGTCCGGCAATCAGCAGTCCATGGATGAGATCGAAACCAGAGAGACATACGAAGCAGGGTTTTCATGTCCTTGCATCGGTCGCGTTGTCGGTTGGAATGAGTCGGGGGACATCCTTGTCGATTATGAAGGACGGACGAACATACCCGCCAGAGTTGTCTCGGGTGCGATGCGCAGTGATCCGGTCGATCCAGGCAATGGGAATCGAGAAGTCCTCCTGGTATTCGAGGGAGGAGATCCTGGCCGTCCCATCATCGTTGGTGTGATGGAGGACCGGATTGAAAGAATCGCATCGATGGTCCTTGCAGCGGATGAGACGGAGAGGCCGAAGGAGATGGTCATCGACGGGGAGCGGCTCATCATCGAAGGCAAAGAAGAAATCGTCCTGCGGTGCGGCAGTGGCAGTATCACGCTGCGCAAGGACGGCAAGATTGTCATCAGAGGCGCCCACATCCTGTCGCGTTCTTCGGGGCCGCACAGGATCCAGGGCGGCAGCGTCAGCATCAATTAGGAGGAGGGCCCTTGCTCCAATTGAAGAACACGACTCCATTTTTCGCCTCGATGGCAGTCTTTCCGAACGAGCAGGGGATAGACACGCTGTACGTGGCGATCAAAGCGACGTTCGAACTCGGCAAGACACTCGCGATCGCTCCAAAGCAGCAACCGATTATCCTTGCGGACGAGTATTGGGGCCAGCCGGGAGCGTCGAGCGTGAAATACGCGTCAGAAATGCATCTCACCAAGCCATCGACGGATGTGGTGTTGATTGGCGAGGCTTCTGCACCGGATCAGCGCGAGGTGACTCAACTCGACGTGGCCGTTGTTGTGGCCGAACGAAAAAAAGTGGTCCGCGTCTTTGGGGACAGAGAATGGCGAGGCGGTTTGTTCGGACTTCGCATGACCAGTCCGGCTCCCTTTCGCTCGATGCCGCTCGTGTACGAGCGCGCATTCGGTGGTATCCATGATCGGACTGCGGAAGAGAAGGGAATTCTGTATGAGGCCCGCAACCCGGTCGGATCTGGGTTCACGGGAAAGAGGCGGCGAAAGGACATCAATGGTATGCCGATCCCAAATCTCGAAGACCCGGCCGATCTGATCTCAGGTCACGGCGCCAGGCCTCACCCGGCCGGTTTTGGATATATCGCTCCCTCCTGGGAGCCAAGAAAATCCTTCGCCGGGACCTATGATGAGGCGTGGCAGAAAAAGCGGGCACCGTACTTGCCTCAAGACTTCAATCCACGGTTCTTCAATATGGCCCATCCCGATTTAGTGTGCGATGGGTACTTGCGAGGCGGAGAGCCGGTGGAAGTGCTCAATGCGTCGCCTCGCGGACCATTCAAGTGTTATTTGCCGGTCTGTCGCTTGGAGGCAGTGGTGCGGCTGGCGGGGAAAAAGCAGGCGCCGCCACTCAATCTGGAAACCGTGCTGATTGAGCCAAATGAATCACGCCTCTCGATGCTGTGGCGCGCGGCGCTGCCCTGTGACAAGCAAGCGCTCAAGGTCGAGCAGATCGACATAGGAATCCAGAGTCTGGATCTTGAAGCGAAGGCAGCCTGATGTCTGCACAAGGAGCGACCATCGTGTCTCTTGGGATGATGTCGCCGGTGGGAATCGGCACTCAGCAGACGGCCTCCTCGGTCAGAGCCGGGATCTCACGATTCTGCGAAACGTCGATCTATGACAGGCGATTCCAACCGTTCACCATGGCGCTGGTTCCGGATGACTGTCTCCCGCCGCTTGAACGCTCGTTGGAAGAAACTATCGGCCTCACGGCACGGCAGGCCAGAATGTTGAGACTCGCAGCGCCGGCACTGAGCGAGGCTCTTAGAGGAGTGCCGAATGTGGGGGAGATTCCTATCTTGGTTGGTACTCCCGACGCGTTGCCAGGCCGCGCGGATCCAGCCGGAGACAAATTCCTTGAGCAGCTGATAGTACAGTCTGGCCTGAAGTTCGATCTAAAACGAAGCAAGATGTTCCCCAATGGTCGCGCAGCAGGCTTGTTGGCGCTCCAAGAGGCCCTCGCGCGCTTGCAGTCCGGCGAGGAGAGCTCTGTGATCGTGGGCGGCGTCGATACCTATCTCGACTTGTATCTGCTTGGCACGCTCGATATGGAAGGTCGGATCCTGGCCAAAGGCGTGATGGATGGATTCGTGCCGGGTGAAGGGGCGGCTTTCTTATTGCTCACGGCTCCAAACAAAAGCACTGCAGACCAAGGTCAAATCTCAAGGATTGCCGCTGTCGCGACTGGGGGCGAGAAGGGCCATCGATATAGTGAGGAACCGTATCGAGGCGACGGACTCGCGAGCACAGTGCAAGAGCTCTTCGCGTCCATCCCATCCGTGAAAGAAAAGGTGCAGACGGTGTTCACCGGATTCAATGGCGAAAATTTCTGGGCCAAAGAGTGGGGCGTCGCCTATCTGCGAAGCAAGGAGAGGTTCCAAGAGAACGTCAGGATAGAACATCCGGCTGACTGTTTCGGGGATCCCGGCGCGGCGCTTGCTCCATTGATGCTCGGTTTAGGAGCGGTCGGAATGCAGAAAGGCTATGTCCAAGGCCCTTGTCTCGTGTGGTGCTCGTCAGATCGAGAGGCACGAGGGGCAGCCCTGATTCATATGAATTAAACAATTACTGGTGGGTGAGGCTCGTATGGCATCGGTCTTTGCGAATTGTCGTGGTGTCGTCCATAAGCGCAGCGGAGGGACGAGTACCGTCTTTCCGGATGTGTGCAAGACGCCCACCCCTGGCGGAACGGTTCCCATTCCCTATCCCAACATCGGCATGTCCTCGAACACGTCGGGCGGACCTAAAAGCGTAAAAACTGATGGGCAAATGCCGATGGTAAAAGGCGCGACCTACAAGATGACCAGCGGCGACGAGGCAGGGAACGCGGGTGGAGGCGTCGTCAGTAATTCATTCAAGGGCGAAGCGGAATTCATGATGTATTCATTCGATGTGAAGTTCGAAGGGAAGAACGTATGCAGATTGGGGGATCCGCTGTTTCATAACAAGAAGAACATTATGGGGTGAGTGTCTACGCCTCAAGCTTAAAGGATGCATTCGATGGACGTGGGAGAAGCGGTTGCTGTCGATATCGCAAGCGCACTTCATGATGAGTCCTGCTATTTCTGCAAATCAAAAGAGCCGCCTCGAATAGAGGAGAATGAACTTCAGGATAGTTACCCGGATGATAATGACCTTGACGGGGCCTTAAATGATGTGAAGTTCAAGAATGACGCTACCAAGCTTGGGAATGCCCTTGGAGGCAAGCCTGATGCGTTGGAGATAACGGTAGGGAGCGGGAAATATACCGCAGCTGTCGCAGCGCATCACCTGATACCCGGTAATGGTTCGCTGAAACAAAGTGACCTGTTCTTGTCAGAGAAATATCTCTGGAAAGATGGAAAAGAGAAGGGGAATATCGGATACAACATAAATGCAGCTTGTAACGGTGTTTGGCTACCAGGCAATTACGGTGTCCGTCCGTGGGGAAGGGATGGAGTGATATTCAAAGCGAAATCAGGTAGCGATCCCAAGGTCTTTGCCTTTGATGCCATCGAAAAGTGGGGGGCTCAATTCCATGATGCACATGAAAATTACAATGACTTTGTTTTTGATGTACTTAACAAGCTCTATGACAAATTGGAGGCTCAGGAGTCTCTATGGTGTCCGGAGGCAAAGAAGCAAGACAAAACGCCTGCCGAGCGCGAGCCACTATATGTTCTGGTTAGTCGCCTCAATACTATTTCTAGCAGGATGAGTAGGATGCTAAGAGTACCAACAACGAACTGGAAGAGGAATATTTACACATCCCGATTTGCATTTGCATATATTCAAGAAAAACCTCACTTGAGTAAAAAGGCCACATAATAAATCTAGCATAGGAGTGTACCATGTATTACGTGCTGGAGCGTGGCATTCAGCCCGGACGATGGATAGGACATTCGCCGTTTATCAAAGGTGTGAAGTGGCGCGCAGGTGTTAAGATTACTCATGCTCTTCCTGACCGGCTTGAATTCACTTTAAAACCTTTCGACCCTGATTCTTCCGATCATGCACCGTATATGCCTGCCTATCTAAAGGCAAGCCCTCCCCTTTTCCGTGATGATCTCCTTGAGGCAATGAGAGAGTGCGGAGTGGAGAACCTGGATCTATATGACGTTGTCATCAGAGACCCAGACAACGACCATGTTCACACAAACTACAAGGCAGTAAACATTATTGGCCTCATTGCAGCGGCCGACATGCTGAGATCTGACGCTATTGTCCATCCTGGTTCCCCGCCTTTAATCGACGTTGACTTCGACCGTCTCGTCTTGGATGAGACCACAACCCATGGGGCACTCATCTTCCGACTGGCGGAATCAACCAATGCTATCTTGGTCCATCCAAAACTAAGAGATTTCCTTTTAGGTCGAGGATTTACAGACCTAGCATTCTATACTCCCGATGAGGTTGCTCTGTAGTACATGAGCAAAAGTGGGAATGTGACCGTGGCCAGATCCTGCGTCGCAATCTTCCGAATAGAACCGATAGCGCTTCAAACAATAAGGTTGCAACCGGTGGCATTTCCCGATGAAACACATCATTGACAACATCATTCAGCAGCACGCCGAAGAAGCCGCTTTTCTGTGGCTTCTTCGGACGAACGCCGTCCGCGCACCGCACTATGCGTTGAAAGATCTGGCCAAACTGGATGAGCGTGTCGAGGCGCATCTGGATGGCTTGCGTGTGGCAGGGGAATCGGGCTGGGAACTGTGCAAAACGGCGCTGGGGACTGAAGAAAACGGGGAGGTCTTTGCTGCTTCGGTGATGACGTGTGAATCGGGAATCGAGTCGCGTATTCAGGCGGTGTGTGATGTTGTGCAACAGAAGCCGGAGTTGAGCGCGGGACTCATTTCGGCACTGGGCTGGATCCCGTTCGACCAAGTTGCTTCACAGGCCCAGCGATTACTCAGTGCTGAATTGCCTCTTCAGCAAATGGTTGGTCTCGCTGCCTATGCTGCGCATCGACAGGATCCTGGTCCAGCGCTGAAGGATGCGCTCTCTTCGACTGATCTTATCTTGAAGACTCGGGCACTGAAAGCAGCAGGCGAACTTGGGAAGACCAGCCTTATTCCTGCCATCAAGGCTGAGCTAACCGCGGAAGATCTGGCCTGTCGGTACTGGGCCGCCTGGTCTGGAGCCTTGTTGAGAGAACCAGCAGCCATTCCCGTACTTCAGCGGCTGGCTGAAAGTGGACATTTCAAACGCGAGCAGGCTTGTGCGATGGCGCTGAGACGCATGTCGATAGACCAGGCGCAAGCGTGGCTTAGGAGCTTGGCGAGCAGTCCTGAGATGCTTCGTCTAGTGGTGCAAGCAGCCGGTGTGACCGGTGATCCAGCGAACATTCCTTGGTTGATTCAGCAAATGTCTGATCCCGTCTTGGCTCGCGTGGCCGGAGAATCCTTCACAATGATTACCGGTATCGACCTAGCCCATGACGATCTGGACACCAACAGGCCAGAGGACTTCGAAGCAGGCCCGACGGAAAATCCGGAAGACGAGAACATCGAACTCGATCCCGACGAAGATTTGCCTTGGCCCAATCCTCAGTTGATTGAACAATGGTGGGTCACTCACCGGCTTCCGTTCACCAATGGAACCCGTTACCTCTTGGGCAAGCCGATCACGGTCGATTCGCTTCATGAAGTGTTACGAACAGGTAGGCAGCGTCACCGTATCGCCGCAGCGATCGAACTGGCCATGCGCCAACCCGGCACACCGCTTTTCAACACCAACGCCCCCGGATTCCGGCAGCAAGCCCTGCTCCAAGCGCGGTAACGTTACCGTGAGTAGCTCTCACACTCAGGACAGCGTTCGATGTATGGCTCATGCGCTGATCAACCAGGCTCTCGTTCAAGAGATTGTAATGATGCCAAGACCGACGAAGTGGTGTGCCTTCACTGGCTTTCCATGGCTGCCCGCCTCTACCACGTCCTGATCCTCCTCTTCGTTGCCGCCGCCTGTCAGGCTCCTTCGAATCAGAAGCCAGGTCCACCGGTCTCGCCCCCATTGCTTTCTCGCCCCGCCCAACCCGACGTCGTCCCCTCGTATAGGATCGGCGCACTGCTGCCCCTCACTGGTCCCATGGCGGTCTACGGCCAGGAATGTTTCCGTGGGATTGAGCTTGCTGTAGACCGTTGGAACCGCGAGGGTGGAACGGTGGTCAGGCTGGTTGTGCGAGACACGAGAAGTGATAGGGCTGTGCAACAACCTCTCAACGCCTTGCTGGATGAATCGCGGCTGTCGGGGGTGATCGGTCCCCTCGCATCTCAGCAGTTGGAAGAAGCCGCGAGGCTCGTTGAGGGCGCCCACCTGCCGCTCATCACCCCTGCAGCCACACGATCTGATGTGCGGCAGCTCAGTCCTTACGCATTCAGCACCGCGTTGACCTACCCATTGCAAGCGGAAGGGATCGCGGCCTACGCGATGGGCCGCTTGGGCTATCGGCGGTTCGCGGTCATCCATCCTGAAACCGGCTATGGGCGACAACTCGCGCAATCATTCGCGGAAGAGGTGCGTCGACGGGGCGGGGAGGTTGTCGACGTGGAGTCTTACCAGGAGGAGGAACAAGATTTTACCTCGCAGGTCACGCGCCTGAAAGTTGCGGTTCGGAGGCGTCTACAAGAAGATAGTCCGACTCACGAAAGAAGACCATCCGGGGCCAGCGCAGCTCAAAAGAAGCATGGCGCTCCATCGCGTCGGGGACTTGATGCCATCTACTTGCCTGGAGCCTTTCGTCAGGCTGCACTGATTGCCGCCCAATTGCGCTTTCAGGATGTGAAAGTGCGTCTGCTTGGCAGCAGTGCTTGGCACAGCTCGGATGTGGCGAACTTTCCCGAGAGGTCACTCTTGGGGGGCATCTTCGTCGACAGTTTTTTTGCAGAGAGCAAAGCGCCTGCCGTTCGAGCATTTGTCGAGGCCTATCGGCTCCGCTACCATGCCGAACCGACTCCCTTCGCCGCCCAGGCCTATGAAGCCACCGAGCTGCTTCTGGCTGGAATCCGTGCAGGGGGCACATCTGGCAAGCGGCTGCGTGCCTACTTAGAGCAGGCCGATGCGCTTCCGACGCTACTGGGTCCTGCCTCCTTCAATGCGAAAGGTGTGCTGAATCGACGGCTGGTTCTGCTGCAGGTCGGCGAGAAGGGAGCACTTGAGCAGGTGCGATGAGCGGCATCGCAGTGTGGGAACTGGTCCGAGTCACCCACCGGGAGGGGATTTGCGTGCCACACTGACTTCTCCTGTTTGAAGAACAGCCTCCCGGTCGTGCCTGACACTGTGCTGCCTTCTGCTACAGATGATGGCCTGCCACTGTAGCGCCTCTCCACGGGCTGGGCCCCTGCGGCGGCTGTGCATGGTGTAAATCCAATTCATTCGACCTGCCGCCTCCATTCGTGTCCGGGCATTGCCTTTGCTCACCCCATTAGGAAGACCTCCCAGGGATTGAGTCTCTATAGCAGGGAGATCGCCTCCAATCCTCCTTTACCCAGGGGTGCAACATGGCAGCGGAACAGAGCACAAAGAGCAGCAACACGATCACGTTGAGTGTGATCAAGGCGGACATCGGCGGGTTTGTCGGCCATTCGGCGATGCATCCGGCCTTGATGGATTGCGCGAATGAGAAGCTGGCCGCAGCCAAGAAGAGCGGGTTGCTGGTCGATTATCATGTGTCGGCTTGCGGGGATGATTTGCAGCTGATCATGACGCATCGCCATGGCGTGGACCACGAGCCGATTCACCGGCTCGCGTGGGATACGTTTGAGGCAGGAACGGCGGTGGCCAAGGACCTGCATCTCTACGGTGCGGGGCAGGATCTGCTGGCCGATGCGTTCAGCGGGAATGTGCGCGGGCAGGGACCAGGCGTGGCCGAGATGGAATTCGTGGAACGGAAGTCAGATCCGGTGCTGGTCTTTATGGCGGATAAGACCTCGGCCGGAGCCTGGAATCTCCCGCTGTATAAGATGTTTGCCGATCCGTTCACGACGGCAGGATTGGTGATCGCCCCGACGTTACACCAGGGGTTCCGCTTCGAGGTGCACGACATCTACAAACACAAGAAGATCACCTTCGATTGTCCGGAAGAGTTGTATGACATGCTGATGTTCATCGGGTCGCCGGGTAAGTACACGGTCAAGGCGGTGTATTCCAGGGCGGACGGCACCATCGCCGCCTCCACGTCTACCGAGCGGCTCTCGTTAATTGCGGGTAAGTATGTTGGGAAAGATGATCCGGTGATGATCGTCCGTGCACAGCAGAATTTTCCAGCGGTTGGGGAAGTCCTAGACCCGTTCCGGTATCCCTGGATCATCGAGGGCTGGATGCGGGGCTCGCACTATGGTCCGCTGATGCCGGTCTCGGTGAAACAGGCCACGCCGACTCGGTTCGATGGCCCTCCGCGCGTCGCCTGCCTGGGGTTTCAACTGGCCGGCGGTCGGTTGATCGGGCCGCGGGATATGTTCGACGATCCGTCCTATGACGAAGCGCGGCGGGATGCGAATCGGATCGCCGATGTCCTGCGCATGCATGGTCCCTTCGAGCCGCATCGGTTGCCCTTGGAGGATATGGAGTATACGACCATGCCGCAGATTATGAAGAAACTTGAAGGTCGCTGGGCGCAGCTTTAAATTCTACGCATCATGTCTCCGGTTGATCAGCAAACGGTAGCTCGGGAGTGGCGGGCGAGGGGCTTCAGTTGTGATCTTTGGGTTGATCCGCCCGGGCAAGTATGGGAGGATTACCGCCACGCGACCGACGAGTTGGTCATGCCGATCGTCGGCCGGTTGGAACTGGAATTCGGAGGGCGGTGTGTGCGGCCCGCTCCCGGGGAGGAAGTCCTGATTCCGGCCGGTGTGTTCCATACCGTCAGGAATATCGGCGGGACGACTGCGCAGTGGCTCTACGGGTATAAGCGGATGCAGACTGGCTGATGGACTGACTCACGGAGGGAGAGGAGCCGATGCCGACAACGACGCAGTTTGTGGTGAGTGGACAGAGCAAGCCTGGAGTACTGGCGGAGGTGGCGTCCGTGCTCGGCGCCGCCGGGGTCAATATCAAAGCCTTTTCCGCGCCTGAAGTCACGGGGCCCGGCAAATTGCGGTTGATTGTCGCGGACGTCGATGCCGCGAGGATCGCCCTGAGAAAATCCAAGATCAAATTCCGCGAAGAGACCGCCTTGATCCTCAGCCTGGAGAACAAGCCCGGTGCGTTGAAACAGGTCGCCGATTCGTTGACCAGGGCCCGCATCAACGTGAAGTGCGGCTACTGCACGCCTTCCCGGGAAGGCAAACGCGCCATCGTCGTCTTGACGGTGTCCAACACGACGAAAGCCCTCGGGGTGCTGCGCACCCATTCACTCGACGAATTCTGATCTCCTCCATGCAGAGGGAGAAGAAGACCGGCACCTCTCGTCTCCTTCTCCCTCTCTTCGTTCTGATTCTGACCTCATGGCTGAACGCGTGCTCTGGCTGGGCTCCGGCCCGTCCTGTGTATCCACCAGGATACCCGGTCGGTTTTGTCGAACGGGGGAGCGCCTCCTGGTATGGCCCTGGTTTTCACGGCAATCGTACGGCGAACGGGGAAGTCTACGACATGCACAAACTGACGGCGGCGCATCGGACGTTGCCCTTGGGGTCGGTGGCCGTCGTGCGCTCCCTGACGACCGGCCGACAGGTCACGGTCCGGATCAATGATCGCGGCCCGTTCGCGCGCGGCAGGATTCTCGATCTGTCTCTGGCCGGCGCACAGGCGGTGGGCATGGTCGGGCGGGGTACCGATGACATCGAACTGCAAGTCGTCAGTTACCAAGGCCGGCCAGGGGAGATGGGTGTCCTACGGGTGCAGGTCGGTTCCTTTGCCGATCCTGCGAACGCGGCTGCGCTGGTGGAACGCCTGCGTGGAGTCTACCCGGGCACGCGGGCGGTGACTGTAGAGTTGCCCGAGGGACGCCGGTATCGGGTGTATGCCGGACAGTATCAGACGGAAGCGGCGGCAGAGCAGGCCGCCGGGCATCTCAGGAGGGCCCTCGATACCGACCCGTTTATCGTACGTGATGACACGGTGAGGAGTCCGTAGGGAATCACGAGTGTCATCGGGCATGGCTATCAAGCGAAATTGTTGATATCCTGATCTTTCGGCGGCGGGTAGGGAATTGTGGTAACGCTTGATGCGACTGCCTGCCTGTGCTAATGGTAGTACGCGATGGATGAAAGTGACCCGAGAGGACCAATTCTGGTCGTCTTCTCACGACATGCGGTAAGTCTTGCAGTTCGACCCTTGCGCGTCGAACTGATCCAAGCTCTTGACGTTCACACACACAACTTGGTTCGGATTCTCTAACCTCGATAGGTCTTATGGACATTATCGTACTGATATTCCTCATTCTATTGTCCGCGGTGATCTCGGTCGTGGAGGTGGGATTTTATTCGGTCAACGACACGAAACTCAGGGCATTGGCCGACACCGGGAGCAAGCGGGCCGAGATGGCCCTCCATCTGCGGACCGACCCACAACGGCTCTTGCTGACCATCTTGGTGGGAGATCGACTGGTTGACACAGCGACCGCGTCACTGGCGACAATCATTGCCTTAAATCGGTTCGGAGGACAGGGGCTGGAGGGTGTGCTCGGTGAGGCCTTTGCGGTTCTGGTCGGAATTCTCACGTTCGTTCTCTTGGTATTTGCCGATCTCGTGCCCAAGACCTTGGCGGCGAAATATTCGGTCCCCGTCGTCCTGAACATGGCTTATCCGGCCTATGCGGCGCAGCAGGTGCTGACGCCCATCATGTTCTTCGTCGTACCGCTCATATACAAGCTCACCGGCGGCAAGGGGCTTAACGTTCCGTTTGTGACCGAAGAAGAGCTCAAGATCATGTTGGATCAGAGCAGCAAGAGCGGGGCGATCGAAGCGCAGGAAGTGAAGATGATCAAGAACGTCTTCCAGCTGAAGGACATCACGGCGGAAGATTGCATGACCCCGCGCATCTATATGTTCTCGCTCGATTGCAATCAATACCTGCGCGAGGCGAAGGAATTACTGTTCAAGTCCAAGTATTCGCGTATTCCGCTGTACGAGGGCACGCTGGACAACATTATAGGCATTCTGTACAAGACGAAGGCCTTGACCGCGTTGGCCCAGGGGCATACTGAGATGAAGCTCCGTGATATCGCCCAGCCCGCCCTGTTCATCCCCCACACGAAATCCGCCGACGACTTGATGAAGCAGTTCCAGCTGGACAAGCGCCACATGGCGATCGTCGTGAACGAATTCGGCGGTGTGATGGGGCTGGTGACGCTGGAAGACTTGCTGGAAGAAGTGGTCGGTGAAATCGTTGATGAGACGGATATTACCGAAGAACTGATCAAGCGTATCGGCAAGAACCAGATTCTGGTGCATGGACGCACCGAGGTGCGGAAGGTCAACGACTTCCTCAAGGTGGATTTAGGCGACGATGCCGTGACGATCAGCGGTCTGGTCCAGCATGAACTGGGGCGGATTCCGAAGGTCGGTGAGGAAGTGCACATTGCCAACTGCCGCCTGGTCATCCATGAAGCGGACCCGCGGGTCATCAAGAGCGTGCAGATCTACAAAGAAGACAAGCACCCGACGATCCACGATCAGCCGGCCGAGGAGCACGTTCCTGTTACGCAGGCGTCACAAGATCGGTAAACTCCGTTTCCGTCAGCACCATCACTCCCAGTTTTCGCGCCTGGTCGAGTTTCGACCCCGGATCGGCGCCAGCCACCACGTACGACGTCTTCTTACTCACACTCGATGAGACCTGCCCGCCACGCCCTTCGACCAGCTGTTTGGCCTGGTCCCGACTGTAGCCTGCCAGCCCACCGGTGAAGACAAACGTTTTGCCGGCCAGCGTCTGACTGTCGGCGGCGCCGTCGGCCGTCGGCGGTGCGATCGTGAGACCCCGCTCGACGAGCCGCTCGATCACCTCGCGGTTCCGGGCTTCGCTGAAAAAGGATGTGAGGCTGGCGGAAATCTCGGGGCCGATTTCGCGAACGTGCAGAAACTCATCCTGGGTGGCGGCCATGAGGCGAGGGAGTGTGCCGAACTGTTTGGCCAGCACCTTTGCAATATGTTGTCCGACCTGACGAATGCCGAGCCCCATCAAGAGCCGCTCAAGCGTGACGGATTTACTCCGTTCAATCGATTCCATGAGCAGCGTGGCGGACCGGTCGGCGAAGCCTTCCAGCGTGAGCAACTGGTCTTTGGTGAGACTGTACAGATCGGCCAAGTTGCGGACCATGCCCGCATCCACGAGTTGCGCGACGGTTTTTTTGCCCATGCCGTCGATGTTGAGCGCGCTTTTCGAGGCGAAGTGTTCGATCGCGCCCTTCAACTGGGCGACGCACACCGTCTGGCCAGTGCAGTAAAAATAGGCGCCCTCGCGGGCAACGGCCGAGCCGCAGACCGGACAGTGGTCGGGCATGACGAACGGGTCACGGCGGACTTCACCGGGAATCGGAACACGTTCGGCGATGGCAGGGATCACGTCGCCGGCTCGCTCGACCTTGACCGTGTCGCCGACGCGCACATCCTTCCGAGCAACCTCATCGGCATTATGGAGCGTCGCCCGGCTGATCGTCACGCCGCCGACTTCGACCGGTTTGAGCAGGGCCAAGGGCGTCAATGTCCCCGTGCGCCCCACCGAGACGGCAATGTCCTGGATGACCGTGATTTCTTTTCGGGGTGCGAATTTGTAGGCGATGGCCCAGCGGGGGCTGCGCGATTTACTGCCGAGTCGATCCTGCCAATCCCGCCGGTCCAGTTTGACCACGACGCCGTCGATCTCAAACGGGAGTGAATCGCGCATCGCGTCGGTGCTCTGGTGGAAGGATAGGACCTCGTCGATCGACCGGCAGCGGCGCCGGTGGTCGGGAACGGGAAGGCCCCAGGCGGCGAGGGCGTCCAGCTCGTCCCAATGGGTCGGCGGGACCTGACCCGACAGCGCCATGATGTCATAACAGGTCAAGGTCAAGGGACGGGACGCGGTGATGCGGCTGTCTAACTGGCGCAACGATCCCGCCGCCGCGTTGCGAGGATTGGCAAAGGCCTCCTCCCCCCGCTCGGTCATCCGGCGATTAAGCGTCTGAAACTCGTCCAGCCGCATGTACACCTCGCCCCGCACCACCAGGTGTGCAGGTAGAGCCGGCTCAGGAATCAGCTGCAGAGGGAGCGCGCGGATCGTCCGCAAATTGATGGTGACATCCTCGCCGACTGTGCCGTCTCCGCGTGTGGCGCCCCGCACAAATCGCCCGTCTTCGTAGACCAGCTCGACCGACAGGCCGTCGAATTTCGGCTCGGCGGTATAGACAACCTGCTCGGTTTCCAACTCACGCTTCATCCGGGTGTCGAACGCGCGGACATCGTCCTGATCGGTAATGGAGTCGAGACTCAGCATCGGTTTCTCGTGCGGCACCTTGGCGAGTTCCGCAAGCGGCGGCGCACCAACGCGTTGGGTCGGTGAATCGCTGGTGATTAAGTCGGGATGGGCGGTTTCGAGATCGACCAGTTCGCGAAAGAGCCGGTCATATTCCGAGTCGGAAATTTCGGGTCGATCCTTCGTGTAATAGAGATGGTCGTGGTGTCTGATTTCCCGACGGAGCGCGGCAAGACGTTGTTCGACGTGACTGCGGGACATGGTCTGGCTACTCACGGATGAATTGCGCGGCAAAACTGCGGATCTCGTGTCCGTTCAACACATGAAACCGGCGCAGGCGATCGATCATCTGGCCGGAAAAGCGACTAAGCGGAATCGGCACCAGGCGCCGGCCGAATTGTTTGGCGATCTGCCGCCACCGCGCTTTGGGGGCAACCGGTGTCACCAACGCCAGATGGGTTTCTCTGGAATGGACAGCCCCGGCGGCGATCAATCGCTCCTCCAGCGTCTTGGCGAATCCCAGGGCCTCGTCGGTCCAAATGTCGGGAATCGCACGAGGCGGAAAGATAAACAACGCCCCGCCGTACCGTGACTGCCCGATACCAGGCGCCACCATGTTCTCCAGAAACGGGGTGGCGTAGAAACAGAGCGTGGATTCCTGCGCATGTTCGGCGTACCAGGTCGCCTGCCAGCTGTACTCGTCTGGGTCGGCAGGGGTGTCGAACAGAAAAATCACCGTATCGACGTTGCCGCGCGCGGGGGGAATCTCCTTGACGTAGAGCTCCAGCCGTTTCGGCTGACCGGATGGTCGTCGCTGGTGCCAGTGGCGCAGGCTTTCCCGGATATCGAGGCCGTCTTTCATCGAGGTCGTAAACTTCTCGCTCTTGGCCAGATCGGCGCCGATGATCGCCTTGGCCTGTTCCCGTACATGGGTGTGAAAGCTTTCGATTTTGGTATCTTCCGGCGGCCAGGAACATTGTCGGTTCGGATTCCAGAGGTAGGACCATCGGCGACTCGTTCGGCGGGCCGGACGAGGACGGAGCGAGAGCGAGCGCCAGGTGACCGGAGCACCCTGGAGCCGGTTCGTGGCCTGCACCACCTGGTTATCCGGTAGGGTCAGTTGACCGAGTCCGGCCGACAGGCGCGGCAGGTGACTGTGCTCGATGTTCTGGTACGAGTAGGTCTTGGCGGTTTCGAGCAGGCGGATCGCAAAATCGTCGCCGGCCATTTGTTTGGCCGCAAGTACGAGCGTATACAGGTCCGGCGTGAGGCGACGGTCCAGCAGCGCGTGGTTTCGCACGTATTGCAGATACAACTGGAGCAGCTGCGGCGTGACCCAGGTGGGGACGCTTTGGCCCTCCTCATCGTGAGCGGTCTGCCAGCGGGTCCGTGTTTCCAGCAGCAATTCCTTGATGCTGTCGATGGACAGGTGCCGGTCGGAATGGACGCTCGCGCGGCGGCGTTCGTAGAGCTCCGTCAGGAACGGTAGTTCTCCCAATGCGAAATAGAGTGATGCCGGATCGACAAGATACCGTTCCGGTCGACTGACGTTCATGTCCGGTTCCTGATAGTCGGCCCTCCGCCGGTAGGCCTGGCGAATCCAGGGCCAATCGGCGAAGTGGCAGAGGCAGAGGATTCGTTCAAACTCCATTTCCAACTGGTGGAGCTGAAATGCCATCCAGGCAATACGGGCTTGCTGTTGGGTGCCCTCTCCGGGCGGCGCCAACGTCGGCAGGATGGCGGCGGCAAAGGCGGCATAGGGCAACTGTTTCAAGGCATACGCATCAGGCGAGACGAACGGCAGCGGCTCAAATGTGGTGGTGTCCCGGTCGATATAGGCCCGGTACATGCCTTCCCCGATGGCCACGCGGATACCCATGATGACGGCCTGACAGGGATCAACGGGGACGTAGTTCACCCTCGGGCCCTGTTCCGCCCCCTGTTCCTGTTGCACGATCACGCTGATCCTGGGCAGATCGACCACCGCTTCTTCCAGCGGCAATTCGAAGGAAGGCGGGAGGGGGACCGCCAGGCAGTCGAAGCGGCGGTCGGTCAGCCGATCACGGACCTCCTGGGCGACATCACCGCTCCCGTGGAGGAGTGGAAACAGTTCGATCCGCGGCGAGAGGCGAAAGACCGCATCGGAATTGGACGAGGGCGATGCCATTATCGGCCGGGGTGTAGAGGGTCGTCACTTTCGAAAAAGAAATCACCAAGCCCTCTGGGCAAGGCCTGATCGCCCAACGCGCGCTTCCGTTTGCGGGACTGGGTCGGCAGATCGAGCGCTTCTTCGCCTAACACCTTGATGAGCGACTCCCTCCAGGCGGCATCGGCCGCCAAGGGGTGGGCGGGGTCCTGGGCGCATCTTTTCAAGGCATATTGCAGGAGGTGAATCCCGTCGCGTACGGAGTATTCGAGGCTGAGTTGATGGGCCTCCTGCAGGAACTCCACCGTCAGGGCCAGCATGTCGGCGGGAGCGAAGGGCAGGTGATACCGCAGAATCGCCAGTTCATCTTCGCGAGTGGGGAAGCCCATGCCGAGGGTCGGTTGGAGCCGCGACAGGATATAGTCGGGCACCTCATACGTCGAGGCGTCTTCGTTCATCGTGACACAACATCGGAATTCAGGATGCGCTCTGATAAGCAGGCCGGTGATGATCGATTCCACGCAGCGCCGGTGATCCAGTAGCGAGGCTAGGGAGGCCCAGCTCTTTTCGTTCATCCGGTTGCCTTCGTCAAGCACGCAGATGCTTCCGGTGAGCACCGCGGTGACCAGCGGCGAGGCGTGATAACTGATCGTGCCGGATTCCGCCAGGACAGGCGTGATCAACAGGTCTTCGGGGCGGGTATCCGCGGTGCATTGAAAGACATAGAGGTCTTGCTTGCGTTCGCGGGCGCCGGCCATGGCCAGCGTGGTTTTTCCGATGCCCGGTTGCCCGGTGATCCGGGGCGAGAGCGGCAAATCACGTTCGTCGATCACGAGCCAGCAGGCGAGCAGCTGCTTGAGAATTTCCCGGTTGCCGATCCACTCCTGGCCCATGGTCATCGGTTGTGCCAGGTGTAGTGAGATGCCTTCGATGGACATCGTACGCGCGGCGGCCGGTTGCTGGCTGGATGACATGGTCTTTCGTGCCGGTGATTGGATAGAATGGTTGGAACGGAAATCTTGAGCGAACGGTAGCATAGGGGCGGGGAGGGGGTCAAACGCCTTCTCGACCCATTTCACTTTGACTTTCGCTGCCTTGGACCGTATCCTACCCACTTTCGCAAGCTGCGAATCGGGAGCGAATGCGGCAAAACCATTCTCCCTCGGGGAATCGACTACCGTCCACTTAGATGGCCGCAACGAAGGAGCGAGATGATGACTGAGCGAGGCGGATCCATGAAACAGGCAGCAGTACGGTCGCTTGGGTTGCTGGTACTGTGCAGCATGGGGTTGAGCGGTTGTGTGATGTCGGAGAAATATGAAGCGGAGAAGGCGCGTAGTCTGAACTTTCAGCGTCTCCTCGCGCAGGAAGAAAAGCGCAGCGCGGAGCTGGATAACGAGGTCAAACGCAGCAGGCGCGAGTTGAGTGAATACGAAGCCCGCAATCGTGAACTCAATGCCCAGGTGGAAGCGGTGCGTCAACAGGCGGCGCAGATCCAGGAAGAAGCGCAGGCCATGAAAGAGGCGAGCCTGCTGGAGAAACGGGCACAAGAGGACATGAAGCGCCTGACGACCATCCCTTCGAAAGCCAAGAAGGCAGCACCCAAGAAGGATTTTGCGGCCGCTGTCGACGAAGCCCTCAAGGCCGAGGTGCCGACCGATCTGAGCCTCGAGCCGGCGAAGGATTCGGCGAAGGATCTTCTCGGTCATGCGGAGACGGCGCTGGAGTCCGCCGGAGCGGCCGCGGCCTCCCTGGGAGGTACCACGCATACGGTGCGTCCGGGAGAAACGCTCTACCGCATCGGGCAGAAGTATCACGTCGGGCTGGATCAGTTGCGCAAATGGAACAATATGACCAACAACACGGTCGTCGTCGGACAGAAGTTGGTCGTCAGTCAGCCGTAGCGTGACGGTCGTGTCGCAGCAATCGGTTCTTTATGGCGAAGCAGCACTATTCATTGACCCTGGAAGAGTTTCGAGCCCTGGCGGCGGAAGGGAATTTGATTCCGTTGTACCGGGAAATTTTGGCGGACTATGAGACGCCGGTGTCGGCGTTTGCCAAGATCGACCACGGAACGACCGCCTATCTGCTGGAGAGTGTCGCCGGCGGAGAGAATTGGGCCCGCTACTCTTTCCTTGGAAGCGGCTCGTCGGCGGTGATCCACGAAGAACAGGGCGATCTGGTGTTGACCCGCGGAAAGAAACGTCTGCGCATTCAAAGCCGTGGGAATCCGCTGGAGCGGCTTCGCGAATTGATGGACGAGTATCGGCCGGTGACCGTGCCGGGCTTGCCGCGGTTTGTCGGCGGAGCCGTGGGCTACTTGAGCTACGACATGGTGCGAACGTTCGAAGAGTTACCGTCTCTCCGAAAAGACAGTCTGGGGCTGCCGGACTTCGCCTTCTTGTTGACAGACACGCTGCTGATTTTTGACAACGTCTCGCAGAAGATCAAGGTCGTCGCCAACGCCTATCTGGAATCCACGAAAGATCGCGACATTCGCGAGGCGTATCGGCACGCGACGGCGCGGATTGAAAAGATGATCGCCCGCCTGAAGCGGCCGGTGCGGCAGCCACGTCAGCAGCGGCGTCGCAAGCCGATTACGTTCACGTCCAACATGAACAAGGCCGACTTTGAGAAGATGGTCGTGGCGACGAAGGAGTATATCCGCGCGGGTGACATCGTGCAGGCGGTGTTGTCGCAGCGCTGGGAAACCCAGATTCACACGACGCCGTTTCAGTTGTATCGCGCGCTACGCGTCATCAACCCCTCGCCCTACATGTACTATCTGCGCGTCGGAGGTGTGGAACTGGTCGGCTCTTCACCGGAGACGTTGGTGCGGTGTGAAGACGGGCAGATTTCGTTGCGGCCTATCGCGGGGACACGTCGCCGCGGGAAGACGCCGGAAGAGGATCAGGAACTGGCACGGAATCTGTTAGCGGATGAAAAAGAACGGGCCGAACATGTGATGTTGGTGGATCTGGGGCGGAACGATGTGGGACGTGTGGCCGCTCGTGGATCGGTGAAAGTCGATTCATTGATGCAGGTTGAACGGTATTCCCACGTCATGCACATCGTTTCCCAAGTGACGGGACAGTTAGAGAAGGGAAAATCGGTCTATGACGTGACGCGAGCCTGTTTCCCCGCAGGGACTGTCTCGGGTGCGCCGAAAATCCGGGCCATGGAGATCATCGAGGAGTTGGAGCCGACGCGGCGCGGGCCCTATGCCGGTGCGGTGGGGTATTTCGGTTTCTCCGGCAATATGGATATGTGCATCAATATCCGGACCGTGGTCATTAAGGGGCGGCAAGCCTACATCCAAGCCGGCGCGGGGATTGTGGCCGACTCCGTTCCCGAACATGAGTATGAGGAAACGTGCAACAAGGCGCGCGCGATGATGAAGGCCATCGAACTCGCCGAGCAGGGGCTGGAATAGGAGAAGAGGGTATCGCACATAGCCTGTAGCTGATGGTGAAACGGATTTCTGACCCTGCTATCAGCCCTAGGCCATCTGCCATGAGCTCCCCGAATCACTATGCTGTTGATGATCGACAATTACGACTCGTTTACCTACAATCTCGTGCAGTACTTCGGCGAGTTGGGGGAAGACGTCGTCGTGTATCGGAATAACAAGATTTCCATTCCAGAGATCGAGGCATTGAAGCCGGCTCGATTGGTGATCTCTCCGGGCCCCTGTACGCCGAACGAGGCTGGTATTTCGGTCGAGGCGATCCGGCATTTCGGCGGGAAACTTCCGCTGCTGGGCGTCTGTCTCGGCCACCAGTCGCTGGCGGTCGCGTTCGGCGGTGAGGTGATCCGCGCTGAGCGGCTCATGCATGGAAAAACCTCGATGGTGCGTCATGACGGTCGCACGATTTTTCGCGATCTTCCCAATCCGTTCGAAGCGACTCGCTATCACTCCCTCATCGTGAACCGGAAGAACCTGCCTGGGTGTTTCGAGATCAGCGCCGAGACCGCCGATGGCGAAATCATGGGGATGCGGCACAAGACGTTGGGCATCGAAGGCGTGCAGTTCCATCCTGAGTCCATTCTCACCACCGCCGGCAAGGAGCTGCTCAGGAATTTCTTGAAACTCTAGCCCACAGCCGTCAGTCATCAGCATACAGGGCTCTCTCCGAGGCCTTTCGACTGATTGCCGACCGCTGATCCCTGATCGCGATCCTCATGATCAAAGACGCAATTCACAAACTGGCCGAACGGGGCGACCTGACCGAGGCTGAGGCCGAGACGGTCATGGGCGAGATCATGGACGGGAGCGCGACCCAGGCGCAGATTGCCGCATATTTGATGGGGCTGCGGATCAAAGGCGAGACCGTCGAGGAAATCGCCGGATCGGTGTTGGCGATGCGTGCGCGGGCGACCAGAATCAGGGTCAGGGATGCGCAGGTCGTGGACACGTGCGGGACTGGTGGAGATCGCGCCCACACGTTCAATATCTCCACCACGGCGGCCTTTGTGGTGGCCGGGACCGGGTTGACGGTCGCCAAGCATGGCAACCGCTCGGTGTCGTCAAAGTCTGGCAGTGCGGATGTGCTGGCCGCGCTGGGCGTGGCCATCAACCTGCCGCCCGAGCGGGTGGCCGATTGCGTCAACGAGGTGGGGATCGGTTTCCTCTTCGCGCCGCTCTACCACAGTGCCATGAAACATTGCGCCCAGCCGCGGCAGGAATTGGGTATCCGCACCTTGTTGAATATCCTCGGTCCGCTCACGAATCCAGCCGGAGCCCGACTACAAGTCGTAGGGGTTTTCGACGCGGGATTGACGGAACTCCTGGCCAAGGTGCTGGTCCACCTGGGCGCGCAACATTGTTTTGTCGTGCATGGCATGGATGGATTGGATGAGATCACGGTGACCGACCGGACTCGGGTGTCGGAAGGCAAGGCCGGGGTGGTATCGAGTTATACAATCGATCCCTCTGAATTCGGCCTCGCGCGAGTTCGCGCGAAAGAACTTGTGGGCGGGAGCGCGGAGGAAAATGCGGCCATCACCCGCGACATTTTCCGTGGTCGCAAAGGACCAAAGCGCGACATTGTCTGCCTCAACGCGGCGCCTGCGTTGGTAGCCGGACGCAAGGCGAAGACCCTGCAGGATGGATTCGAGTTGGCCCAATGGACGATCGACTCCGGGGCGGCGATGGAGAAATTGGAACAGTTGATCGACTTTACCAAGAAGGCCTTGTGAAATCGTGATTCTCGACCGGATCCTCGAGCATAAAAAAGCTGAAATTCGCCACAAGAGCAGTCGCGGCTACCTTGCGGAGTTAAAAACCAAAATCCGTGATGCCGGGCCGACACTTGGATTTGCCGTCACGCTGGATGCGCGCCGTACCCCGACCAGGCCTGCCTTGATCGCCGAGGTAAAAAAAGCCTCGCCCAGTCTGGGGCTGTTACGGCCAGAGTTTGAGCAACGCTTTGAACCGGTCGGTATCGCCGAAGCCTATCGAGAGCATGGGGCCAGCGCTGTCTCCGTCTTGACCGACAAAGACTTCTTCCAGGGTCACTTGGACTATCTTGCTGATGTGAAGGGGCGGGTGGGGCTGCCGGCGCTGAATAAAGAATTCATGGTCGCCGACATTCAGTTTTACGAAGCCCGGGCCTATGGGGCCGATGCGGTGCTCTTGATCGTGGCGGGTCTGGAAAAACGTCAGTTGATCGACTTCGCGGCGCTCGCCAAGGAGTTGTCCCTGGACGTACTGGTGGAAACGCACCATGAACGTGAACTTGATACCGTGCTCGAATGGTTGCCGGATGTGCGGATGATCGGCATCAACAATCGTGATCTCAAAACGTTCTCGACCGATCTCGGCGTGACTCTGCGGTTGGCCAAGCGGATTCCCGCCGACAAACTGATCGTGAGCGAGAGCGGCATTCACAAGCGTGAGGATGTCCTGCGGTTGGTGGAGGCCGGTGTGCATGCCATGCTGATCGGCGAGTCGTTGATCCGGGCGCAGGACATCGGGGCGAAGATACGTGAGTTACTGGGCGACGAACCGAAGGAGGAGGCGCGATGAAGCGGATTCTCGCGTGTGGTGTGACGATCGGATTGTTGAACCTTGCCGGTTGCGTCAGCCAGGAGATTCATGAATTTACCCCGAAGTGGGATTCCTGGATGGGCAGCAGCAAGGACGATCGCATCAAGGAAATGGGCATTCCCACCCGCTGTCACTCGTTTAAGGATGGCGGCGAAGTCTGCGAGTGGATGGTCCCTCAGCAGGACGGGCGTCAGGATCTGATCGGGCTCACCTTCAACCCGAAAGGACAGGCCTGCCAATGGTCGTATCGTGGGTTCTACGGCCTGCAGAAGAGCAAGCAGAGTTGTTGAGGCGATGACGGTTAAGGTCAAGATTTGCGGACTGACGAATGCCGAGGATGCGGCGGTGGCGGTGGAGGCCGGCGCGGATGCCGTCGGATTCGTGTTTCACAAGAAGAGTCCGCGTTGCGCGGAGACAGCGGCGGTGAAGGCCATCATCAAGGAACTGCCGCCTTTCGTCTTCCCGATCGGTGTGTTCGTCAACGAAGAACCGAAAGTAGTCCGCGACGTGATGGACGGTTGCGGCCTGGCGCTCGCGCAATTGCATGGTGATGAGACGGCGGCCTATTGCGAGACGTTGGGACGCCCCGTCCTCAAGGCAATCAGGCTCAGGGACCGTGGATCCTTCCTGGCCCTGGCCGAGTTCCAGGGCCGCGCCGGCGTGCGTGGGTTTTTGGTGGATGCGTTTTCGCCGGACGCGTATGGTGGAACAGGACAGGTGGCCGATTGGTCGTTGGCGGCGGAAGCTGCGGCAGTAGCCCGTATTCTCCTGGCCGGTGGGCTGACGCCGGAGAATGTCGCGCAGGCTCTCAGACAGGTTCGTCCCTACGGCGTTGACGTGAGCAGCGGCGTCGAAGCGCGACCCGGCAAGAAGGATCACGCGAAGGTTCGAGCGTTTGTGCAGGCCGTCAGGTTGGCATCCTCTCAGCAGGATATCGCGTAATTGCCTGGGTTGCGTGTCGTGTGTGCGTGATGGTGGCGGACGTTTCGAGCATGCTGTTATACTTTTGTTCCATGATTAGCTGAAGGACAAGCGATGGCGATACCAGATCGACATGGGCGATTCGGACTCTACGGCGGGCGCTACGTCCCTGAGACCCTGATGCCGGCCCTCCTGGAGCTGGAAGAGGTATATCAGCGTACCCGGCGGGACCGGAAGTTCCAGACCGAATTCAAACATTACTTGAAGGAATATGTCGGGAGGCCGACGCCCTTATATCTTGCGCAGCGCCTGACGAAGCGGCTGGGCGGGGCCAAGATCTATCTGAAGCGCGAAGACCTGTGTCACACCGGCGCCCATAAGATCAATAACGCCATCGGACAGGCGCTGCTCGCGAAACGGATGAAGAAGCCTCGTCTCATTGCTGAGACCGGCGCTGGGCAGCATGGCGTGGCAACGGCGACGGTGGCCGCCATGTTCGGCCTGGAATGCGAAATCTACATGGGTACGGAAGATATGCAGCGCCAGGCGCTGAACGTGTTTCGCATGCGGTTGCTCGGTTCTAAGGTAACCGGCGTGGACGCCGGCAGCCGGACGTTGAAAGATGCCATCAGCGAAGCCATGCGAGATTGGACCACCAACGTGCGGACGACGCACTATGTGCTCGGTTCCGTCCTAGGCGCGCATCCCTATCCGATGATGATCCGTGACTTTCAGTCCGTGATCGGTCGTGAGGCCCGCAAACAGATCCTGACGACGGAGGGGCGACTGCCCGACTGTTTGATCGCCTGTGTCGGTGGCGGAAGTAATGCCATGGGCCTCTTCCACGCCTTTGTCCCGGACAAGAAGGTCAAGATGGTCGGCGTAGAGGCGGGTGGCCTCGGCGTCGAGAGCGGCAAACATGCGGCCCGGTTTGCCGGCGGGCGTCCCGGCGTCCTCCAAGGTACCATGACCTATCTCCTGCAGGATGAAAACGGCCAGGTCAATCTTACCCATTCCGTGTCGGCTGGGCTGGACTATGCCGCCGTGGGACCGGAGCACAGTTACCTCAGGGAATCGAATCGCGCAGAGTACACCTCGGTGACGGATGATGAGGCTCTGGCGGCATTCGATCTGTTGGCCAGGGAAGAGGGCATCATGCCGGCGCTCGAAAGTGCCCATGCCATCGCCGAAGTCGTGAAGCGAGCGCCGAAGATGAAAAAGAATCAGATTCTTGTGGTGAATCTCTCGGGGCGCGGCGATAAGGATGTGCAGCAGGTGGCGAGAATCAAAGGGGTGACCTTGTAGCAGGATGTTGAACCGGACTGCCAGCTGCGTTCTCGCGGCGGTCAGAGGTTCGACGTACGCACCTGAGTACGCTTCACCTTTTTCCTTGCTGCGGCCTTGCTGGACGGCCCGGTTGAACATCCTGCAGCGGACGATGGGGTTGGATGAGTGGGAGACAGGGGTATATCGAAATGAATCGTTTAGATCAGACATTCGGTCGATTGAAGGCGCAGGGAGAGAAGGCGCTCATTACCTACATCATGGCGGGTGATCCGTCGTTGCAGGACACGGAGCACTTGGTGCTCGAACTCGAGCGGGCCGGCGCCGACATCATCGAGTTGGGCGTGCCTTTCTCCGATCCCATCGCCGATGGACCGGTGATTCAGCAGGCGGCGGAACGCGGCCTCCAGAGCGGGACGTCACTTCGCAAGATTCTGGATTCAGTGCGCCGCCTGCGCGCGACGACACAGATTCCCATCGTCCTGATGGCCTATTACAACAACATCCACGCATTCGGGGAAACAGTGTTTTGCGCGAAGGCGGTCGAAGCCGGCGTGGATGGGCTGATTGTGCCGGATATGCCTCCCGATGAAGCCGGCCCCTTGCGCGGTCCGGCCGATGCGGCGGGACTCCACCTGATTTTCCTGCTGGCACCCACGAGCACGTCCTCGCGTCGCGCCTATGTCGCGAAGGAGTCCGGCGGATTTGTCTATTATGTTTCCCTGACAGGCATCACTGGCGCTAAACTGAACGACATGGCGGGGGTGCGGGACAATGTCGCCAAGATCAAGAAACAGACGAAGACGCCCGTCGCTGTGGGGTTTGGTGTCGCGACTCCGGAGGATGCCGCGAGCGTCGCACAAGTGGCCGATGGAGTCATCGTCGGCAGTGCGATCGTTCGTCGGGTAGGAGAGCATGGGCAGGATGGCCGACTCGTTCAGGAAGTGGGGAACTTCGTGCGTTCACTCAAGGTTGCGATGCAGCCGACCTAGGGGCGCGGCGGCCCCCTCGTTTTGTTTATCTTCCGCGCCCTCCATCCAAATCGATCCTCAGTCTGTGCTCCATTTGTGCGTCCAGATTTCCCGGACGCTGCGTTTTCCCGTCAACAAGAGAATACCCAATCCAGACGGAAGAGTTTTGCCGTCTGGCAATGATGGACGCTTCATATGAGGAGATGTCATGGCCGTCATTCGTCGTAAGATTGCTCGAAGCAGCCGCAAGACCACAGCGAAAAAGTCTCCGGCCGGTTCCCGCCGTAAGATCGTGGCGAGGGCTTCTGCGCCTGTGCGGGAGGACCGTCTGCTCCAGGCCCTCCAGCAGGCGCTCTTCAAAAGCCTGTCGCATTCCGAAGGAGAGGGTCGTTCGCCGATTGGTGTGGCTGCCGTCTTCGTGCAATCGTTCCTGCAACTGACCAAGGTCCACGCAATTGCCGTCTATGTGCGGGATGAACAGACTCGCGAGATGGTCTGTCTGGCAGAGGCCGGAAGCAGCGATGCCTCCGTGGCCGGGCAGTGGCCGGCCGGACTGACACAGGCGGAGCAGCAAGCGCGAATCAGTCTTGGCGAACTGCACGGCATCCGCTTGCATCGCATCGGTCGTATGGACGGTGTGGTGATGTTTCACGCCGGGAAGTCGCAGAGGGTACCCTCGAGAACGGCTCTGTCGTTGTTGACCGCGATTGAACCCTGGCTGTCGGTTCTACTGGACCATGCCCGGCTGACCGTCAAGTACGCGGCGAAAATTCTCCGTATTCAGCATATGGAGCAGGTCAGCGACCTGCTGAATTCCGCTCTGGGCGAGCAGGAGAAATTGCGGCGGGCCTTGGACGCCGCGATTCGACTCGTGGAGGCGGAAGCGGGAGCGTTATTTCTGGGGACAGGCGATGGGTCGTTGCGGTTGTCCGCGATCGGCGGGGAACGGGCTGCGGGGCTTACCGCGCTGCAGTCGAACGTTGCAGCCGGGGTGCATCGCACGGGACAAGCCGTCTTGATTACCCACGGTGCACAGGATGCCCGCCTCGTTGCCGGTCAGGGATGGCAATCAGTCCTGCCGGTGGCTTCCCTGGTCTCGGTGCCGGTTCGCATGGGGGCTCGGGCTGTGGGTGTGCTGGAAGTGGTGAATCGGCGGAGCGGCAAGCCGTTCAGCAATTGGGATGTGCTGGAGTTGGCGAGTTTGTCGAATCAGTTCGGCTTGGCTATCGACAATCTGCGACGGGGACCGGTCGGCGAGGCGGGCGTAAAAGAATCCCTCAAGCCCTAACGCTTTTCAGGGGGCATGTACTTGATCATGTCCGAAGCGAGTTTCGTGGCAAGATCCTTCATGTCCGGGCGGATGAATAAGTAGCTTTCCTGCACCTGGTGCCGTGCTTTCCACACAATCGCTCCGTTCACGGCGTCGACCAGGCGCATGCTCAATCCCACGCGGGCGATGTTATCGCCTTCTTCCCTCGTATATTCCCAGGCATTGACCTTGACCACGAGCAGGGAGTCCGCCCCCAAGGCATGTCCGATCTTGATGGCGGAATTCTTGTCCGACTGGCCGGTCGTTTCCATTCGGGAGAAATAGGTGACAAGGGCATCGAACGCATCCTTCGTCGTTTGGAAGGTGTCGGTGACCTGATCCGGGGGGACCACCTTTTCAACCCGTCGGCTCTTGATCAACACCTTGGCCACCACTTCTTCGACGTCTTCACGCGCGCTGTCGTAGGTGCCGGAGATGGGAAGAATTGCCATGGTCTTCGGGTAGAAGCCTCGTGCCGCAGGCCCTTCCCACATTTCCTGCAACCCACCGCAGCCGGCGAGGAGCCCGGAGAGCAGAAGGCAAAAAATCACGCTGAATCGAAAGGAGGTGCGTCGTGTCATGGTACGTATAATAAGTGTAGCAGATTAGTTCACAACCGACAGCGTCCTAGAAGGTCATCGCAATGGAGCCGGACGCCAGGGCGGCCTGATCTCTAAAATCATACCCGCCGGCGATATCGATGCGCAAGGCGAGGATGCGAAGCCCGAAGCCTGCCGTCGGGATAAACGGGGTCTTGGCATCCTGCATATTTTTGAAGGCACCGAGCCGGAACGACAGCAATTCGGACAGAATCGTCTGTTCAGCCCCGAGGCTGAGAACTTGGCTGTAGACGCCGGGTGTCAGCGTGTTGTTCTTGGTAATGTCGACATCAGCGGTGAGTGTCAGAGAGTTGTAGGGGTTGACGGCGATTCCTGTGCGCACTTGCGGCAGCAGTTTGAATTTGTCGCCGTTCGGTGCGTCGAACGTTGGGGCATTGATGTCCTTCGCCACGATGCCCATCCGCAACCAGGAGGAGGGCCGGAACATGGCGCCCACATCGATGCCGAGGGCGGTTGAGATCTTGGCGCGCCCGATGTCCTCAAACACTCTGACGTCGTCGCTTGCGCCTCGGATATTGGTCGCGCCGGTATAGGCCGCACCCTGGATCACCTTTCCGGTGATGCCGATCGAGAACATGCGGTCCATGAATGCGTAGGCATAGGACAGGGCGGCCTGCCGGACTTCAAGGCCATTCATGGCGAATTGTCCGTTCACGGTCAGGTTGGTGCCGTTATTCGTAAACCCGACCGGACCGCGGAGGAACCCGCCTGCTGTGGCGACATCGGAGACATTGAACCCCAGTGCATGCTCTCCGAAGTTGCCCTTCACGTAGAGCCCACCGGAGGCGGCGGCGGTGAGATTGGTTCCGGGCCGGTTCATGCGATCAATTTGCTGCTGGAGGCGCGCGATGTTGCCGGCGGAGGTGTCGTTCAGATTCAGATTGTTGATGTCCTTCAACGTATCGAAAACGTCTCCGCGATCGATGACCTGACCGCCGCCCTGAATGCGCATGTCGAACTTCTTGCTCATCGCCATGCCGGCAGGGTTCCAGTAGGTGGCAAGGGAGTCCGTCGTGGTCGCGACGCCGGCCCCACCCATGCCCATCTGGCGAGAGCCTACGAACACGAACTCGACCGCTGCGGCTTGAATCGGCAGCAGGATGACGAATATCCAGGCGGCAAACCGAAAGCACGGAATCCAGTGTAACGTCATAGGAATCAGTTCACTCCAAACAGAATTGGGAGAATAGCGCAGTCTACGAAAAGATGCGGAAACCGTCAAGAAGTGGTTGTCCGAGCACAGGTGTTTAGGAGGAGATGATCATGCCGTCTTGCATGGAGATGATGCGGTCGGCCTGGGCGGACAGTTTATCGTTGTGGGTGACAATGACGAACGTGGTGCCACGTGAACGGTTCAATTGCCGGAGCAGAGTGAATAGGGCGTCGCCCGTGTGGCTATCGAGATTGCCCGTCGGTTCATCGGCCAGGACTAAATCGGGTTGCTGCATCAGCGCCCGTGCGACCGAGACCCGTTGTTGCTCTCCGCCCGAGAGTTCGCCGGGTTTGTGGTGGAGTCGATCAGCCAGACCGACCTCGCCGAGCAGTTTGGTCGCTTCGCCGATGACATCTGCCATCTCGCGCTTCTGAATCATGGCCGGGAGGCAGGCATTCTCCAAGGCCGTGAACTCCGGCAGCAGGTGATGAAACTGGAACACGAACCCCACTCGCCGGTTGCGAAACTCCGCCTGCTGCTGTTCCGTAAGTTGGAAGAGATTCTGGCCTTCGAACGACACGGTGCCCTTGGTCGGCCGGTCCAGTGTGCCGAGAATTTGCAGGAGCGTGCTTTTGCCGGCGCCGGAGGCGCCGATGATGGCGATCAGTTCACCGCGCGCGATATGCAAGTTGATGTTGTTCAACACCACCAGTTCGCGCCCGCCCATTGGAAATGTTTTATAGAGCCCGACGACGTCAATCATGCGTCAACTGCAATGTACGATGTTCACCGATCAATGCTCAAAGATCTTCCGGCACTGCTTCCCGTTTATTCATAGCGCAGCGCCGCGGCCGGATCGAGTTTTGCCGCTTGAAGCGACGGGTACAGGGTGGCGGCAAAACTGATGACAATCGCCGACCCTGCGACGAGCAACACATCCGATCCCAGCACATGCACGGGGATCTTAGAGATGTAGTAGACAGTCGGATCGAAGGTCCAGAAGGTCTGGATCAGCCAGAGGAACGCATACCCCAGCGGCACTCCGATGGCTGCACCCGAACAGCCGATGATCAGGCCGTTGAGCATAAAAATACGCATGATGCCCTTGCGGGTGGCGCCCATCGCTTTGAGGATCGCGATCTCGCGCTGTTTTTCGGTCACGATCATCGTGAGGGTACTGACGATGTTAAAAGAGGCCACGATGGTGATCAACACGAGCAGCAGGAACATCATCGTCTTCTCGAGCTTCAGTGCCGAGAACAGATTCCGGTTCATTTGCATCCAGTCGCGTGCCCAGAAGGCGAAGCCGAGATGTTGCTCGATGGCGCGGGCCACGTCGCTCGCACGGAACACATCGGCGACCTTGACTTCGATGCCCGTGACGGTGGCGCCCATGTTGAAAAACTTTTGGGCTTCTCCCAGTTCGATATAGGCGAGGGAGGAATCGTATTCATACATGCCCGATTGGAACAAGCCGACGACGACGAATTGCCGGATCTTGGGTGTCATGCTGGCGCCGGTGATCGGACCCACCGGCGAAACCACGTTCAGCGTGTCGCCTGGGAAGACGCCGAGGCGCATCGACAGCTCTTTGCCCAGAATGATGCCGGGCCGCATGGCCGTATCCGGTCCGTTCGGTTCCCGTTCCTTTTCGGGGATGACGACCTTGACCGTATGCGACAGGTCATCCAGGTTTCCGTTGATCAGGTTGTGGGCGAGTTCGGTAACCGCGCCTTCCCGCGCCGGATCAATCCCGCGGAGGATGATCCCCTGCACGCCGGATGGAGAGGTGAGCAGCACCTGTCGGAAAATGAACGGGGTGGCGGCGACGACCTCCGGGACAGTGGAGACTTTCTTCACCTGCTCTTCATAGTCCGTCATGGACTCTTTCATACGGTCGTTCACGAGGATGTGCGCCGTGGTACCGAGAATCTTCGCCTGCACGTCCTCTTTGAAGCCGGTCATGATGCCGACGGTCCCGATCAATGCCGCGACGCCGAGCGTAATCCCGACGATGGAGACGATGGTGTTGAACGAGATGGTGCGATTGCGCCGTTTCGCGCGCAGATACCGAAGGCCGATATAGATTTCGTAGGGCAGCGCCATGTCTTACTTCTCAGGCCTCAGTTGCGGGAAGAGCACCACATCCCGGATGGAGGCCTGATTGGTGAAGAGCATGACCAGACGATCAATGCCGATGCCTTCGCCGGCGGTGGGGGGCATGCCGTATTCGAGGGCCCGCAGAAAATCTTCATCCACCCGATGCGCCTCTTCGTCGCCGGCTGCATGTTGTGCCGCCTGTGCTTCGAAGCGTTCCCGTTGATCGAGCGGATCATTCAACTCGGAAAAGGCGTTGGCCAGTTCGCGCCCCGCGATGTAGAGCTCGAACCGGTCGGTCAGTGAAGGATCGGAATCTTTTCTCCGCGCGAGGGGAGAGATCTCAATCGGGTAGTCGGTGATGAAGGTCGGCTGTTGCAGCTTCGGCTCGACCGTTTCCTCGAAGATGTCGTTGAGAATGTTCACGAGAGATGCCTGTGGATCGACTTCGACCCCGAGTTGCTTGGCCGCAGCGAGTGCTTCGTTGCGATTCGTGAGCACGGAGGGCGCCAGATTATTGACCTCCAAAATCGCCTGGTGGTACGACCAGCGGCGCCAAGGCGCGCCTAGATGGATCTGAGTGCCCTGATACTCGATGATCGTGGTGCCGAAGAGATCCTGGGCCAACCGGCTGAAAAGTTCCTCGGTCAGGACGATCAGGTCATGGTAGTCGGCATAGGCGACGTAGAACTCCAGCATGGTGAATTCGGGATTGTGAATCGTCGAGATCCCTTCGTTGCGGAAGTTACGATTGATTTCGAAGACACGGGGAAAGCCGCCGACGATCAGGCGTTTGAGGTAGAGCTCCGGCGCGATACGCAGGTAGAGCTCGGCGTCCAGGGCGTTGTGATGGGTGACGAAGGGCTTGGCCGCCGCGCCGCCTGGTATTGGATGCATCATCGGTGTTTCCACTTCCAGGAAACCGCGCTCACTGAGAAACGTGCGAATACCCGAGACGATCCGGCTGCGCAGCGCAAAGATCTGATGCACCTGCGGGTTCGCAATAAGATCCACATAGCGCTGACGGTATCGGGTCTCGACATCGGTAAGACCATGCCATTTTTCCGGCAGCGGACGTAGCGCCTTACTCAGAAAGGTCAGCGTCTTGGCTTCGACGGTGAACTCATTGGTCTTGGTGCGAAAGAGGATGCCCGTCACGCCGATCCAGTCACCGAGATCCAGCCCTTCCGAGATCTGGTGGGTCTGCTCGCCCAACGTGTCTTTTTTCAGGTAGACCTGCAGGCGGTCCGATCCGTCCTGCAGCACGGCGAAGGCGGCCTTGCCGAAGCGGCGCAGTCCGACAATCCGGCCGGCAATTGTGCAGCTGATCTGTTCCTGCTCCAGGGTTTCCTTGGTCTTCTCGCCGTGCAGGCGTACGAGTTGGCCGGCCCGGTCCTTGATCTCGAAGCGTGTGCCATAGGGCGCCACACCGAGCTGGCGGAGCTGATCAAGTTTCTTGATGCGCTGCTGACGCTGATCGTTCAATTCATCCATGGTTACTCGGGGCCTATGGTTGATGGCGAATCGCTTGACCATTCGGGATGACCCGTCTCGTTCTGCTATCGGCCATCGGCCATATGCCATCTGCTCCCTTTCTTAGAGGTCGTCATCTTTCATGGCGACCGGCTCGGGTGCCTTTCCGCCGGTCATTTTTCTCTGGAGATAGGCTTCGATGAATCCATCCAGATCGCCGTCCATCACGGCGGAAACCTGGCCGACTTCATGTCCGGTACGATGGTCCTTGACCATCTGGTACGGCTGAAACACGTAGGAGCGGATTTGACTGCCCCAGGCGATATCCTTTTTCTCGCCGACGATGGCGTTGAACTCGGCTTCTTTCTTGCGCTGCTCCAGTTCAAACAATCGGGCGCGTAAAATCTTCATGGCGCCGTTGCGATTTTGGAGTTGCGACCGCTCGTTTTGACATTGCACGACGATGCCCGTTGGGATGTGGGTGATACGAATCGCCGTTTCCACCTTGTTGACGTTTTGTCCGCCGGCCCCCCCGGCCCGGAACGTATCGATTCGGAGGTCCTTGTCCTCGATCACGACCTGCACGTCATCGTCGAGCTCGGGATAGACGAACACGGAGGCGAAGGAGGTATGTCGCCGTTTGTTGGCGTCAAACGGGGAGATCCGTACCAGACGGTGCACGCCGGCCTCGGCCTTCAGGTAGCCATAGGCGTAGGGGCCGTTGACGGACAATGTGGCGCTCTTGATGCCGGCCTCTTCACCGGCCTGCAGATCCAGCGTGTCGACTTTAAATCCTTTTTGTTCAGCCCATCGCACATACATGCGAAGCAGCATTTGCGCCCAATCTTGGGATTCGGTGCCGCCGGCGCCGGGATGGATCGCAAAGATCGCGTTGTTCGCATCCAGTTCACCTGAGAGCAACAGCTCAATGCGAAACTGGGCGACGGATTTTTCAAACGGGTCGAGCTCAGCCGTGAGTTCCTGCTCCAACCCGGCATCACCCGATTCCAGGGCCAGCTCCAGCAGCGCCTCAATGTCGCTTTGCCGGCGTTCGGTCTCTCGCCAGCGGGAGAGTTCACGATCTAAGGCGGCCTTACGGCGATTGACCTTGGCGGCGGCCTGCGTATCTTTCCAGAAGTCGGGCTGGGAGGTTTTGAGTTCGATGTCGTTGAGTTCAGCGGTCATCCGAGCCAGGTCAAAGATGCCCCCGTAGTTGAGCCAACTGTTCACCGAGGGTACGCACACGGGTCCGGACATCATCCAACATGGCACGTTCCTTTCGTTCTTACGCTGGTCTCCCGGCTGGTTCTCCACCGGCGGGCTCTGTGTCGGGCGAGAAGTAGCCGGTCAGGCACAGAAGCGCGATGAGTATAGCACAGGCATAGGCAAAGAGATCACCGTATTGGGAGTAAAAGGTCTGTTGATGAGTGACGGGGATCGTGCCTCGCAGTGCCTCCTGAGTGAAGATCGGTGATTGCTGCAAGACCCGGCCATAGGGGTCGATGAATCCGGAGATACCCGTATTCGCTGCTCGCGCGAATGCAACATGATTTTCCACGGCGCGAAAGACGACCATGCCGAAATGCTGATAGGGCGCCGAAGATGGGCCGAACCACGCGTCATTTGTCACCGTGACCATGAAATCCGCGCCGTTGGCCGCAAACTGCCGCACGAGATTGGGGAAGATGACTTCGTAACAAATGACCACGCCGAATTTGAGATGGAAATCGGGATTGGTCGCGGCTGCCGCCAGCGGAGGAGATTTCTCGTGCGGCTTGAACATCAGGAGTGTCGAACCGGGACCGGCTTCGAAGTCCCCGATCCCTTCCACGAGCTTATCGAGAAAAAACAGCAGCGAGTTGTGAAACGGAATGTATTCGCCGAACGGCACCAGATGTTGTTTGTCATACCGGCCAAGGATTTGGCCGTCCGTTGAGAGAAGGTATGCGCTGTTGAGGAGGAACGGGCGGCCGTCCGGATGCCGCCGCAAAGCCGGACTGCCGAACAGCAGCGGTGCCCCGGCGCGCCGCACCATGTCGCCGACGAGGACCCGGTATTGCGGTTCCATTTCATAGACGAAGGGGGTGGCAGCCTCCGGCCAGACGATGAGATCCAGATTGTCTCCGAGGCCGGTCGTCAGACGGTCGAATCGGCTCATGGTCTCATGCCGGAATGCGACATCCCATTTCTGAGCCTGTTCGACATTCGGTTGCACGACGCCCACGGACAACGTCCGAGGCTGCACCTGTTGGGCGGCGGACAGGAGGGTGGTGCCGTAAAACAGGGCCACCCCGAATCCGGCGGCGGCGGCGACCGATGAGGGCCAGGGGAAGGAACGGAGCTGAAAACCACGATAGGCTTTGAAACTCCAGATCAACGTTTCCGCCAGCGCGGCATTCACTAAGACCAGGAGAAATGAGACGCCATAGACTCCGAAGTGGTCGGCGAACTGGATGATGGGCAGCCATTGGTATTGAGAATAGCCGAACAGGGCCCAGGGCAACCCCGAGAGAAAGTACGTACGGATCAGCTCCAGGGTGACCCAGAGAAAAGGCGCCGGCAGGAAACCCAGGGTTGGAAATGCCGTTCTGATCCACGACAGGGCCCCGGCATAGACGGCAAGATACAGCCCAAGATAGATGGTCAATAACAGCATCACCAGTGTGGCAATCGGCAAGGGCACCTTGCCGTACACGTTCATGGCGGTGATGACCCAGGACATGGCTCCCGTGAAGGCGACCGTACCCGCGAGCCAGCCGACACGAAACGCCCGCCGCGGCGCCGCATATTCGACGGCCATATGCAGGGGAACCAAGGCGAACCAGGCCACGATGCCCAGGTCGAACGCCGGAAAGGAAAGGGGGTAGAGAAAACCGCTCGCGCAGGCAAGCAGGATGAGGCGTGCGCGGGAGATGGTCATTGACGGTAACTTAACGAAAGCATTGAAGAGATTCAACAGCCCTCTTCGGGACGAAATTGATCGGTTTGCGAGAGGGGGCGTGTCCCAATCGTGAAATCAGTGGCTGGGTCCCCTGCCGGGGGGCGCGAATCGGCCCAGGGACCCTGGATCTGTCGGTCGCTGGGGTTGCGGGGTGGTCATCCATTTAGGGGAGAGCGGGAGCAGCGGCGCGGGCGTGAGCCGATTCGGTGGTGTGGGTGTTCCGAACGGAGTGAGCGCACCTGACGACACCCCTGACAAGGTGTTCATGCCGTGAGAGGGGAGCCCCGATCCCAGGGTGGTCGGTTGCTTGTTCCCATGAGCATCCGAGTAAATCGCTTCGTTTCCGCCGAGGGGAGACAAGAGCCCCTGTGTGCCGTCCGGTTGCCGAACGGGAGATGACTGCGCGGCTGCGGGAGAGAACGGACCCAGAAGTGAACTGCAAGTCAGGAGCACGACAAGACTGACGATGAGCATGTGCGTCCTCCCTCACACCGAGTGAAGTGGGGCCGACGGGTCTTGCGGAGATTCTAACAAACGCAACGTCGCTGTTTCGATGACGACTCCGGTGACCTCCGTTACATGACGACGGTTGGGAACCCGCACCGGCGCTCAACTTTTCCCGTATTGACCGATTTTTTCTCGAAGCGTAGACTAATCTCATCACTTCGGTACCACCCCTTCTGCAGGTGGTCGCATGGTCTTCCGTGGCGAACATGACCGCCGCTGTGACCAAGCCAGCCTTGGCCCGAGCCGGTTCTTCGGCCTCTACCCTTATCAACCATCGCTTCAGCAAGCTTCGGCTCATTCGTTGAGCGTCCTGAGTCCGAAGACATCCATAGGTGTGTCCCGGTGTCACCATGTAGAAAAAGGAGGTCTGTCTATGCAGGCTGGACTCCAGGTGTGTGAACGGTAGAGAGCGGCGTGCCGGTGTCCTGCCTGTGTGCCGCGCGCCGAACTTGGCTAAGGCAGGAAGGAGGGTGCCATGGGACGAAAATATGACCACGTCGATGTGATGGCAGCCATTGGATTGGTTGCCACTCTGTTTGGAGGGTATCTCTTGGTGACGGCCGCCGATGGCTTCTGGCAGGCCCCGATCGCTCCTCGCATCCACAGTGCTGTCGTTGGAACGGACCCGGCGGCCGGGATGCAGTACCTTCAACCGGTGTTAGGGCAGGCGATCGTGCAGGACCTGCTGCTCGATCGGGAGGCCAGTGCTACGCTGTCCGTCTCCACCATGGAGCTGAACCGGGCGGTGGCTGAATCACAAGCCATGGCGACATCCATACTGAGCCCGCTCGTCGTTGCGGAACTGCGTGCCTATGGGCAGGAGGCCGATCATTTTGCACGCATGCAATATGTGATGGGAAAATCCGTGGTGAACCAGACCAGGCGAGGGATTCTCAGTGGGACCCTGTCTGCCGAACAGTCTGGCGAGGAGTTCAATCGAAACCTGATTCGCACGGCCGAGTCGACGGGACAGCGGATGCACGACGAATTCGTCGCGACCAGGCAGGCGACGCTCGGTCGGTCGATCGTAGATGCCATTCTAGATGAGGACCGGATGACCGCGGCGGCGCAAGAACGCGTCGGTCGGGCCGTGGTCCAGGTGACGCAGGCGCAGGAAGGGTATGCCGAAGCCAAGGCCGAGCGGCAGACCCAGCTGGCGAGCGCGGCGGTTGCGGCAGTGCGCACCGATGCGTTGATGGATCGGTTGGCACGGCTGGAGGAGATGTCGAAGGAGCGTACGATGGTGGCGCATCACCGGAATGCGAGCGCGGATGTCTCGCGCGGGTTGCTGATTCTGGCTTGCGTGGGGCTGATTGCCTTGTTTGTGGGCGGGTTGGCGTTCAGCAGCCGCAAGGGTGAGGTGGAAGGTATCCCACTCTGGAAGCTGGACACACTGCTGCATCTGCACCGGTCTGGACGATAAGGCGTTCCCCTGGGAATCGATGGGCGATTCCCAGGGGGCTGAGGAGGGTGACCATGTCGTGGGAAAACTGGGCTGTGGCGATCGGGCTTGGTGCACTCCTGATGATGTTCTTTATACTGATGGAAATGTTTTTTGCCGGCTCGCGCCACCCGTTGGATCACTCACAGCGCAAGTAGACGTTGGCTTGGAGAGGAGAGGGAGCATCGATCAACAGGCCTGAAGCGAACGTGTGACAGCCGTGCCGTCGATCTCACGAGAGGCAGGCTCAGTTCAAGCAGGACCACAGTCCGGGGAGCATGACTTTGGCCATGGCCCTGAGTTCGGATTCGGATTGAGGCGGGACTCCCGAGAGAGCGATACCGAAGTCATGCCCCTTCGACCAGCGGACTGTTGCTCTGCGGACCAGCATGGGAATATCCGGCGTCGGTTGGATCACAATCACGACCAACTCCATTCCTACCGTGACGGCCTCTCTTCCTCGAATTCGTCCCCCGACCTGGGTAAAATCCTCCGTGACCCCGATGGTCTGAAACGTACCATTGGAATAGTAGATGGGGTATTGGACGTGGATTCGTTTGGATCCACGTTCACGATAGGTTGTCTTCATATCGATTCGGTTCCTTTCGTCTGCACGCCCGTATGCCTCATTCTCGCGGACAGGCATCGTTTCAAGAGATCTCGCGCAGGTAGCTGATACCGCATCAGTACGGCGGCCATGAGGCTGCCCACCAGATCATTCAGGAGGTCGGGGAGGGAGGCTTCACGGCTGGGAACCGTTCCCTGCGCAACTTCAGTCCAGAGTCCAAACACGAGTGTACCCAAGACACCAACCGGAATCGCATAGAGCACCGGCCATCCTCGCCGGCGCAATCCCCACATGACCATCCACGCCAGCATGCCGTAGGCCGGGATATGTGCCTCGTCGCGCCAGTTCCCCGGCACGAATTCGATGAGGGTGCCGGTCACGCTCGCGCCTGGGGCCGCGACGGCGAGTCCCACGAGTAACCCCATGTAGCTGATGATGACGGCACCGACGAACAACATGTGAGGGAGCGTCTCCGGTAACGGCTTACAACCAGCGCAGAGTACCGTGCAGCGTGGAAGAACCGCCATCGGTCCTTCGGCCGAAGGGCTACTGCTTTGGAGGGGCGGAACGCGTGAGAGATCGGAAGTGATGAAGACAGACCGAAGCGAGTCGACCGGGGCTATCAGGCCTTCTTGTCAGGTGTTTGGTGGTGCCATTGATTAGGTGAAGCTGCAGAGGCCTGATAGGCCTGCCCGAAGCCGAGCACCAGATGGGCGTCTTGCATCCGCAGTTCCCACAAGGCAAAGTCGCCGAACCCGAACATCATCTTCGACTGGGGGAACTTGGCCAGATACCGTTGTTTGACCGACTCATACGATTCGTGGTCGACGGGGAGGATGCGTGCGGTTCCCTGCACATTGAGGCGTTGAAGCGCCAGGGGGTTTTTGCCAGGTTCGTCCGGTTCGGCGATAAACAGGCTGACACGGGAATCGTCCAAGAGGTGGTGGGTGTGCAGCGCCAGGCGACTCAGGTGGAGATAGGCGCAAGACCAATCCGCACCCAGCAAGTACGGGACATGCGAGCCGAACGGATGGCCGTTTCTGAGGGTCAGTAACACGCCGGTTCGCGCTCCTGTGATCAGGTGTTCGTAGGCGGCTTGAATCTCTTCGTTCGGTTTCGAATCCTGCATAGACATTGCCTCACCTCCACTTGCTGCATTGTAGCCGGCCGGAGACAATTGTCCAGTATCAGACGAGGTTGGCACGGCGGGGATCTTGAGTGTGACGCAATCGACTCGTTGCCTGACGTGTCCGGGAAGGCTAAGATGGGACGGCAATTGAACAGTCGACCGGCGACGCGAGGAAGGGAGAGGCAGACGATGAGACATTCGCACTGGGGCATGGCGTTGGTAGGAATATGCATAGTGATCGGGCTGACCGGCTGCGGCGGGAAACAAGCGGAGATCAAGGAAGACCGGCTGACCGTCGGACGGGTACAAGGAGAAGTGAAAGTCGGTATGTCGGCCGCTCAGGTCGCCGAATTGCTGGGGTCGCCGAACATCGTCACCACGGACGACAAACGCCGTGAGGTGTGGATTTATGACAAGGTGTCGACCGACCGAGTGGACACGGCGAGCTCGACCTACGCCGGATTGATCATTTTGGGCGCGAACTCCAGCGATCGTTCCAGTTCGCAGCGGCAACGGACCCTGACGATCATCATCAAGTACGACGAAGACAAGAAGGTTCGCGACTTTGCCTACAACTCGACGCAATTCTAAGTGGATCAGCCGGGGGCAGCCGCGCGTCTTGGCGGCTCTTCTGCTTGCCCTGGCGCTGCTGATGTTCCTGGCTGGCTGTGCCCAGCCGACGCAGCCGGCGGAATTCTTTCAACTGACGCCGGAGAGCAGTGCGAATCGAGCCATGCAAACGCGTGTGTTCGAGACCGCCACCGATCGTGAATTACTGTCGGCCTCAGCGGCCGCCCTCCAGGATCTTGGATTTCAGATCGAAGAGAGCGTAGGGGAGGTCGGGTTTCTGCGGGCTGCGAAGGAGCGGAGCGCTCGTGAATACGGACAGTATCGTGATCGGTTCTTCGTCTGGCTGCTGACGCTCGGCCATGTGCTCATCCCGATCGACCTGCATCAGAAAGTCGCGGCGACCATCGTCGCCAGACCCGTCAGCGGCGACAGTTCCCGGCATGAAGTGCGAATCATTTTCTATCGCGTGGTGTGGAAAGGGGACGGACAGGCTGACCGCAATTACATCCCGCCGGGTGAACAAAAGATGGAGATGATTCGTGATCAGGAGATCTATCAGCAATTTTTCGCGAAGCTGTCCAAAGCCGTCTTCTTGGAACCGCATGCGATCTAAACGTGAGGACACATGAACTGGATTTGGGGGATCAAAGCGATGGCGGTGGTGGCGGGGACCCTCCTCCTGCACGGGTGTGTCGCGCCGGAGCCGCGGCAGGAACTGTTTGCGCCGACCGATGCGCAGATGAAAATTCGGAGCGCGCAGACGCGTTCGTTTGAGGTGAAAGATCAGACCATCGCGATGCGGGGGGTGATTGCCGCTCTACAAGATCTGGGCTTCATCATCGAACGGGCCAATGAGCCGCTCGGGCTCGTGACGGCGGCGCGCTTCGCCGAACCCAATTACTATGACGTGCTCGGCGTCACGGTGACGGTGCGTGCTCAGGAGGCCGGGAAGACCATGATCAGGGCCAATGCGATCTACAACAGCAAGCCCATCGACGATCCCAAGGTCTATCAGAATTTTTTCGCGGCGGTGGAGCGGTCATTGTTTCTGGTGAAGGATTAGCCGGTGCGCCGTCTGTGCTGCCTTAAAAGGTTCGTGGCCCGGACCGGCGGGTTCCGAGGCTCTGCCGCGTCGGTGGGCCTGCTGGTGTGGGTCCTGTCGACGGTCGGGTGTTCGTCCTATGAGTGGCGTCACGAAAACCAGTGGGAGTCGAGGGATCAGATCTGGCTGTCCGAGGCCAGCCAAGTAAAGGTGCGTGCCGCGCAAAGCCGAATCTTCGACACCACCGATCGTCTCAAAACCATCCAAGCGGTCGTCTCTACCTGTCAGGATCTTGGGTTTGCGGTGGACGTGCTCGATGACACGTTGGGTATCGTCTCTGCCAAAAAGTTTGACGACTATGAGCCCTCGCGTCTCCATGACGCGTCGTACCACTTGTACCGGGACGATGGCCTCTTGATCCTCACGCGGCAGTTCCGGAGCTGGGGGCCGTTTTATCATCGCAGCAATCTCGTGCGTCTGACCGTGACCGTCCGTCCGCGAGGGACGACACAGTTGGTCGTACGGGCCAGCGCCCAGTATTATCTCAAAGCCGTCGAATCGCCCGAGCCCTACCAACAGTTTTTTCGTACACTCGAGCAGGCGTTGTTTGTGCAAGCCAACATGCTGCCGTAAGCGGGTGATGCTCCAAGACGGTGTGAATGGCTGGCGGCAACGAACGGTCAGCGGCTGGGTTGGCCTGCGACAGTCTTCTGAGTTCCGTTGAACTTCGCGGAGGTCAACACCGGATCGAGATTAAAGGCCACACTGATCCGAGGCGCCACTCCGTGATACGTGTTCACCGCATGAAATAGCCAACCTGGAAACAGCAGGCATTGGCCTGCGGTCGGGGTATACGAGATGCTGGTGCCGGCATCATGTAATTCGGTCATGCTGTATTGCAGATAGGGCGCCAGCATGCGCGGCAGGCAGCCCCGTGGATCGTAAATCTGCAACTCTCCGCCCTTCTCCTGTTGAGGGCACACTTCTCCCACATCGACGTAATAGACCCCAGCCCAAAAACTGCCCGGATGTGAGTGGGCCGCATTGGCGCCGCCGTGCCGTTGCACGTTGGCCCACACTTCAACCACATTCCAGTCCGGTCGGCGATTTCCATGGCTGCAGCGATCGGACAGGGTCGTGACTTGCTTAGCCACTTCGATCACAGGCGCAAACAAGGCGCGTAACGGCTCACCCGCCCACTCCAGCATCGACAGATCGTGCGGAGAAGACCAACCGATGACCTCCGTATCCCGATGGGTCGGAACCGAGGCTTCACGCTGTAAAATCAGCTCGGAAAGCCTGGCGTTGATGCGTACGTGGTCAGCAGGAGTGAATACCAGCAGAGGCGTGGAAAAAAGCGGCGTGATCTGGATCTCGATCTCGGTCGGCATGGAGGATGTCCCATACTGATCTACGACCGTCGATGCGCCGCACGGTAGCCTTCCGTACAAACGAAAGTCAACCTAGGGGTTTGCCCAGGGGGATCCAGAAGACCGGCGCACCAGCATGGGCGCCTCTATGTGCATGATAGGCTCACACGGGGGTACCTCGTCTCTGTTGTGAAGACGCCAGCCTGCTTGACAGGCCTTTGCGCTAGGCCTAGCCTGGGGGGACATGGGGGGCATTGCTGTGCCGTAACAGTCGGGTATGGGCGCAAAGAATAGGAACGGACGATGAAAAATGTTGAGATGAGCGTCGAGGGAACACTGTTGACCATCAAGGTGGATTTGTCGAAGGAGTTCGGGCCGTCGGCTTCTGGGAAGACCATTATTATCGCATCCACCGAAGGCAATGTGACGATTCCAGGGCGAGAGGAGAAGATCGGGTTGAATGTCTATCGCAAGAAAACAGCATGACCGGGGTCGACCGCGAGACGTCGCTGAAGCGGCCTTCCTGCTCGGTCCTTGTGACGCATCGCATCTATGCCCAATATCCCGCTGGATTCTTGTCGTTAAAAGGAGGACAATGCCAAACAAAGCAGTGGAACGGTCGCACCAAGACCTCTCAGGGTTCGTTGACCGCCATGCTGATGTCCACGCCGGTTTCCACGCAGCCCGCTCCTACGATCCTCATCGTTGATGACGATCCTGACATCACCCTCGTCCTGCAAGATCTTCTCGAACATGCCGGGTATCGCGTGTTGGTCGCCGGTACCGGGGCAGAGGCCCTCGCCAAGGTCAAGACGGAGTCTTTCTCCGCGGTGCTTCTGGATTTGATGCTCCCTGACATGGACGGCCTCTCCGTGTTGACCCTCGTGAAAGAACTTGATCCGGTCCTGCCGGTGATTATGTTGACCGCGTTTGTGGAGGTGGCGAAGAAACATGCCTCGCTCACCGAAGGCGCGTTCGGGTACCTGACGAAACCCTATGATGGCGAGGAGGTGAAGGCGCTGATCAAGAGGGCGGTCGGGGTCAACCATCTTTCCCTGGAAGCCGCCTCGGCTCGGCAGGCCTTGACCGCCAGCGAAGAGCGATTTCGAGAGGTCGTTCAGACTGCCCCCGACGCCATCGTGTTGGCCGATGGAGAGGGCTTTATCCTGTCATGGAATAGCGCGGCGGAACGCCTGTTCGGGTATTCAGCCGCAGAGATTCTGGGGCAGTCGCTCACGAGAATCATGCCGGAACGGTACCGTGCCAACCATGAGCGGGCATTGGCGCGGGTGCGCACGACCGGAGACCTGCGACTGAAGGGGACCGTCGTCACCATGCACGGGTTGCACAAGGACGGACGGGAGTTTCCCATCGAGATGTCGCTCAGTAGCTGGATGTCCGGCGGGCAACGGGTGCATTGCGGCATTGTGCGCGACATCACTGCGCGAAAGGAAGCAGAGGCACGGTTGCTCCAGCAGCAGATCGAGCAGCAGGTTCTCTTGGATTTGATCCCCGCGATGGTTTGGTACAAGGATTCGCACAACCGCATTCTGCGCGCAAATCGGCGGGCCGCCGAGTCTTTGCACAAGACCGTGTCGGAAATTGAAGGCCATGCCACGGATGAATTTTATCCGGAAGAGGCCGAGCGGTATCATCAAGACGATTTAGAGGTGATCGTGTCCGGCCGCGCGAAACTCGGCATCGTCGAGCCGTACCGGACCGGTTCGGGTGAGAAGCGTTGGGTACAGACCGACAAGGTGCCCTATCTCGACACGCGAGGCAATGTGCTGGGTGTCTTAGTGTTCGCACAGGACATTACCGAGCGGAAACAGCAGGAGGCAACCTCTCAGGAGCGGGAGGACTTGCTGCGCCTGGTGATGGAGTCGGCGACGAATGGCCTCTTCGTGGCCGACGCGGAAGGCAAGATTGAGATGGCCAATAGGCGTGCGGAACAGCAATTCGGCTATGAGGCGGGTGAACTTCCAGGGCAACGGCTGATGCAGGTGTTCTCCAATCTGCTGTGCGATACTATTGCTATGACGGCGCCCGGGGTCGAACATGGAACGGGCAGGCGCAAAGACGGTACCGAATTCCCCGCCAGCATCCAGGTACGACGGCTGGAGACGTCGAAAGGTATGCATGTCGTCGTGGCGATCTCTCCCGCGGAAGAGCCCGCATGAACCTTCGCTTCGTGTTCATTATCCTGGTGCTCTGTTTCATCGGCCTCCTGCTCGTTCTCGGCATTCGTACGGCTATCCTGTGGGTGAGAGCGCATTTCCCTCAACGCGCCAATATCATCCTTGCGGGCGCATCCATGACTGCCGCAGCGGCGGTGGTGCTGTTGGTGGTTGAAGTCATGGATCAGCCGCTGTTTCGACCGCATGATCTGCTCACGCTACGGGAACCGGTGGTGGCGAAGACTATCCCTGCTGATCGCGGCGTCGGTAGTATGATGTGCGTGGTGGATGTCCACGAACATCTCGGTGTGTTGGAGGTCGAAGTCGAACGGGGTCTACTCCGAGCGAGGGTGGAGAGTAATAGCGCCACAGGGCCGGCCTTCTGTCCGATCGGGGCTGAGGTGCGTATCGATCTCACTTGGCTTCATCGCGTTTCGGTGACGCGCCGACAGGCACAGGTGAGCGGTTCATAGCCGTGTGTGGCCGCTCTTGACTCACCGGTGCAGAGGGGCCTATCGTAGGCGAGTGGGGGGAGTTAACGCCCCGGGGGAATATGTACAACAAGGGGATTGAGTGTTGAGGATGGTGTGCATGCCCGGCCTGTACCGGGAAGCCTGAAGTCCTCTCGAGATCTCCGCCGTATCTACCTCTCCTCGGTAGGTGCGTCCTCCTCCCACCCAAATCATTCCGCACAGAACCATCCGTCCGTCGGTTATTCCAGTCCGCCTCTCCGACCCTCCGTCACCGTCCATTGACCCGACGAGAATCCCGTCAAGGCTTGACTCTCCTGGTTGTTCCCTGTAAACGACGAAGAGTATACGTATCGTGTCTGCGGGTTGTGTGCTGTCGTTCGTTGTGAATTCCTTGCTTGAGAGGTTGAATGGCCACCAAGACATCACGCCCACGTGCCGCTTCCTCCGCACCCATACCGCCCTCCGATTCGAGTGAGCCAGCCGCGACCATGCCACGCAAGAAGACGCAGGCCGGAGCAACGTCCGCTCCCGTGGTGACGGCCGTGGAGATGGGCGCGCGGCAGCGGGAGATTTCCGTCTCCGAATTTTTCACGAAGAACCGGCATCTGCTCGGCTTTGACAATCCGCGTAAGGCGCTGCTGACCTGCGTCAAGGAAGCGGTCGACAATTCATTGGATGCCTGCGAAGAAGCCGGGATTCTGCCCGATGTGACCGTGAAACTCGAAATCGTGACGGCCGGTCAGACGCCCGTTGCGCCGAGCCAGGCGACGCGGTTCCGCATCACCGTCACCGACAATGGGCCCGGCATTGTCCGCCAGCAGATTCCACGCGTATTTGCGAAATTACTCTACGGGTCGAAGTTTCATCGTATGCGAATGAGCCGTGGACAGCAGGGCATCGGCATCTCTGCCGCCGGCATGTATGGGCAACTGACGACCGGGAAACCCGTGAAGGTCATTTCCCGCACGGGCCCGCGAGCGGCGGCGCATTATTTCGAAGTGCAGATCGACACGAAGAAGAATGAGCCGCTGGTGCACGAAAATAAACAGATCGAATGGCATCAGCCGCAGGGGACCGAGGTGACGCTGGAAGTCGAGGGACGGTATCAGAAGGGGCGCGCGTCGGTCGACGAATGGCTGGAGCAAACCTCGATTGCGAATCCTCACGTGCGGCTGATCTACCAGACTCCGGAGGGGGAGACGAAGGAGTACCCGCGTTCCTATCACGAGCTGCCGCCGTCGCCGAGGGAAATCAAACCGCATCCCTACGGCATTGAATTCGGTGCTCTCCTGAAAATGTTGCAGGACACGAAGAGCCAGACGGTCGCCGGGTTCTTGGCCGGTGACTTTTGTCGTGTCTCACCGGCGCTGGCGGAAGAGATGTGCAAAGCGGCCAAACTCTCGCCCAACACGAAGCCCCGTGACGTGAAACCCCAGGCCGCGGAAGTACTGTATAAAACCATCCAGGCCACAAAAATCATGGCGCCTCCGACGAACTGTATTTCGCCGATCGGAGAAAAGGCGATTCTCTCGGGGCTGTACAAGCAGATCAAGGGCGAGTTTTATACGGCGGTCAGTCGGCCGCCGGCCGTGTATCGCGGCTATCCGTTCATCATCGAAGCGGGGCTGGCCTTCGGGAAAGGCCCGGAGGAGGCGGCAAAGCCTCAGCAGGCTAGCGTGCCGCTTGCAGAGGGTGAAGACCAAGGCCATGAATCGGAATTGGCCCGGGTGATCCGATACGCGAATCGGGTGCCGTTGCTGTATCAGCAGTCCGCCTGTTCGACCTTTAAGGCCGTGCTCAGCACCACGTGGCGGAACTACGGCGTCACGCAATCCCGTGGTGCCTTGCCCGCCGGGCCAATGGTAATTTTCGTGCACATGGCGTCCGTCTGGGTTCCGTTCACCAGCGAGTCGAAGGAAGCCATTGCGGACTACGATGAAATTCAGAAGGAAATCACCCTGGCGCTGCGCGAGGCGGGACGTCGTTTGGGCATCTTTCTGCGTCGGCGTGAGCGGGCGGCGAGCGAATTCCGACGGCGTAATATTTTCGATCTCTATATCGAAGAGGTCGTTGCGGCCTGCAATCGCTTGAAAGGCGGGAAGCTTCCGACTGAGAAGTTGAAAGAGCAGCTGCATAAGATTGCGAGTTCCCGAACGGGAGGCGTCAAGACCGACGAAGCGTTGGGGAAGACCGGTGCCGGGCCTGAAGGATTGCCGCACTCGATCATCGTCACGGCCGAAGGGATTGAAGGTGAGACCGAGATTGCTCAGCAGTCTCCTGCAGCGGATGCCGCCTCTCCACCGCCCATGCTTGCCGACTCCACCCCGACGTCGAAATCGCCCAGACGGGGAAGGCGAGTCGTCAAGCCGACGCTAGCATCCGCAAAAGGCAAGGTGGCCGCGAAGGCCAAAGGCGCAGGTGGGCAGCAGGAGATGTTCGCCGCCGAACCAACGCAGGCGAGGAAGGCGGCGCCTCGAAAAACATCGCCTCGAAAGACATCATCCGGCACAGCGAGGCCCACCCGCAAAAGGACATAGGACAGGTTATGGCACAGGCGAAAGCAAAGAAAAACGGAGTCGTGGCGAAGAAGCTCGTCGGCATGGCCGACGTCGTGATTGCGGCCGCGCAGAGAGCCAAAGACCCGACCTTCGAGATTCCGATGCGCGCCCTGTCGAACGTGTCGTTCAACCCCCGGCGAGGGCTGATCGAGATGGGCGACAAGAAACAAGCGCGCTCGTTCTTTAACGTCGGCATGGCGAAGAAGTTCATGCAGACCATGCTGGTGGCCGATGCACTGGCGGAGTTACAGCAGGCCGATCTGACCACGTCGCTGAGGGAAATTTATTACCGGACCAAGCATACGATTCAGGACTCCCACGAGAACACCTTTGACACGCAGGACGAGTCTGATCCGATTATCGAGGATCTGGAAGTGTCGCTCATCGCCCTGCGCGAGGAACTGCACGTGCGGGCGGAGAACAGCGGGAGCATTGTGGGGCCGGTGGTGTTCGGCGATGACGGTGACCGGGTGGATTGCGCCAAGCTCGGCAAGGGCGGCTATTCCGTACCCTCCATTGTCGAACCGGAATATCTCGAAATCCGCCGTTGCACGGCCGACTTTCTGCTCTTAGTCGAAAAAGGCACCCAATGGAACCGCCTCTCCGAAGACAAGTTCTGGCGGCGCTACAATTGCGTGTTGTTGACCGGCAATGGCCAGCCTCCGCGGGGCGTCAGGAGGCTAGCGCGACGTCTGCACGAAGAGTACAAGTTGCCGGTCTACGTGCTGGTGGACAACGATCCCTGGGGGTACTATATCTATTCCGTGGTGAAACAGGGGTCGATCAATCTCGCGTTCGAGAGCCAGCGCATGGCCATCCCAAAGGCGAAATTCATCGGGTTATCCAGCGCGGACCCGGAGCGGTACGAGTTGCCGAGGAACGTGGGGATTAAGCTGAATGAGAAGGACATCACCCGCGCGAAGGAATTGTTGAACTATCAATGGTTCCAGAAACCATCCTGGCAGCAGGAAATCAAGCGGATGCTCACCAGCGGCCTGAAATACGAACTGGATGCCCTGGCCAACAAAGACTTTCAGTATTTGACCAAGAAGTACCTGCCGCGAAAACTGAAAGAGAAAGATTGGTTGGATTAACCGACCGGTTCCGCCGCATTTGCCCGACCCTCATGTCGAAACAACTATCTGATGCTCCTGGAGTCACCACATGCAGATGCTGATGTTGGCCTTTCGGTCGTCGTTAAAGGAACGAGTGCACGTGTTACTCGAACAGTGTGATGTCCGCGCGTACACGGAGCTGCCTGAGACTATCGGGGCAGGACACACGGGGCCCGTGGAAGGCGTCTCCTTCTATCCGGGGGTCAACCATGTCATCATGGTTGCCGTGGACGATGTCCGGGCCGACAGGGTCGAACAGGCCGTCAAGGCTTGGCGTGACGAAGTGGTTCAACGGCCGGGTGGGCAGAAGCCCTCCATTGCGGTCTTTAGCTGGCCTTGCCGGCAGCTCGTGTAGTCGAAGAAACGGAGTGTCTGTGCGTCTGAATGACAGATCGTATCCAGGGCGGCTTCAGAGGGATATCTGGGTTTTCAGCCTCAGCGTGGTCGTGATGATAACCCCGACGTTCGTGACCGCCCAGACTTCCGCACCGGCATCGCCGCAACAAAGCCAACCGGGACAAACTCCTCAAATGCCGGGCACTCTGCCGCTGCTGCAAAATCCATTTGCGCAACAGTCGATGATCACCTCAACCGCCTCGGGGGCCAGTGCGCCTCAAAGCAATACGATTCCTTCCAGCCAAGGCAAGTCGTTCGGGACCATCGGTAAAGGGTTGCCGGGTATGACCGGCGGGCCGGCGCTGACTGCCCCCATGGGATCGCAGGATCCTTCCTCACGCTACATGCGCCCCACAGTGATTCCGCCGCTGTTTTGTGATCCAGCGATCAATATTCCCTGCTGACAGTCTGCGAACGAACAGGCGGACCAGTCGAGAGAAATGTCGTGGAAGCCGGTCAGGAGTTCCGCTTGAAGCCTGCGCGTGGCTCGATGCGGATACTGCCGGTCGGGGTCATCGTGCCTTGCGGGTTGTCGGCGTCGAGCCACACGTTAAAGCGGACCGTGCCGGGTTTGGCGAAGCAGAGACTGGCGTATTGTTGGGGAGCGATCGTGACCGTGTCCTGCACCACGCCGAATTGGGAGAAGCCTTTCCCGCATTCGAGAAGTGCCGGGGTACCTTCCTCGAGCAGGCGTAGTCGGACAGGCTCAGGGTTTAGGTTTTGCCACCGAATCTCATCGCCGATTTGCGCGATGAGCTGGCGAGGAGCGATGTCCATTCGAATATTCACGTAACGAACCGCACCGGTGAGCTTGGTGCCGACGGTTGTGCCGCAACCGCTGGTCATGCTGGTGGAGAGGAGAAGGAGACAGAGCACAATGATGGAGCGCATGCGCGATCTTACAGAAACCCTGCGGGCCGACGCTACTAGGATTGTTACGGGGGTGAATACATGTCGAAATACCTGTCAACCATAGGCACGAGCGGTCGTTGTCTTGAGTAACGGCAAATACATGGTTCAGAGTGCAGCGCATGCTCCTGACTTACGATGAGGCCCGTCACTTCCTGTCCCGCACCGGTTTCGGCGGAACCCCCGACGAGATTCACCGGTTCATGACGTTGGATCGGCGGGCTGCGGTCGCGCAGGTGCTGGCCATTCCCACGAACAAGGCACGCACTCCGCCCCCGACGTGGATTCATCGGCTGCCTCCCTTGCCCCATGTACGCAAGCAGTGGAGTCAGCGGGATCGGCGTCTCTTTCATGAGGAGTTGAAGACTCACGGCCAGGAGTTGAAAGCTTGGTGGTATCACGAGCTCATCACGACGCCAACTCCGCTGTTGGAGCGGATGACCCTCTTCTGGCATACCCACTTCACGTCCAGTCTGCACAAGGTCAGATGGCCGCCGTTTCTGCATCAGCAGAATGTCCTGCTACGCCTCTATGCCGTGGGTTCCTTTGGGACGTTACTGCATGCCATGGCCAAGAATCCGGCCATGCTGCTGTATTTGGATACGCAGACGAACCGCAGGGAGCATCCCAACGAAAACTTCGCCCGTGAACTGTTTGAACTGTTTACACTCGGCGAAGGACACTATCACGAACAGGACATCAAGGAAGCGGCGAGGGCATTCTCGGGCTGGCACGTGGATCTCCGCACCGGAGTCTTTCGTGTCGATCTGCGACAGTATGATGGCGGGTCGAAAGTCGTGTTCGGCAAGACTGGTCGCTTTGAGGGCGACGATATCCTGTCACTCACGTTAGAGCAGCCCGAAGTCGCACGCCACCTGGTCGGCAAACTGTGGAAGGAGTTCGTGTCCGATCAGCCGGATCAGACGGAAGTGGAGCGCCTTGCCGAGTCGTTCAGGCGCAGCAACTATGACATATCCTCACTCTTGAATGACCTGCTGCTGATTCCACAGTTCTGGGCGCCGGAGAATCGCGGCTCCTTGATCAAGTCTCCGGTGGAACTGCTTGTGGGGACCACCAGGCTCTTCAATCTTTCGATAGAAGACGCCTCGCATCTGATTGGCGCCGCCCGTCGGATCGGCCAGGATCTGTTCGATCCGCCGAACGTGAAGGGCTGGCCCGGCGGCATGCGCTGGATTACCACCTCGACCTTGTTGGACAGGACGCAGATTCTTCATCGAATGATCCGCGGCCATGAACTGGGTCATCCTCAAGGCATGGGGGGGATGCAACAGCGGCACGGAGTGAACTGGCTCACGACCGAACCGCTGGATCTGGTGCAGGCCACGCTGCTGGCGTTGCCCCCGGTGGAACCGCTGGCATCGGAAGAGGATCGAGCTCAGATCGTCCATCAGTTGGTATCGGATCCGGTCTATCACTTGAAATGAGGGCGCAGGATGCCGAACGGATTGACTCGACGGGCCCTCCTCAACGCCGCGATGGCACTGCCGCTTCTCCTCTCTCGCCCTGTCTCATGGGCTGTGGCAGGGGTGGGTGAGGCGAGGGACAGGTCCCGCGTACCCCCTGCTCGTGAACGCATCCTGCTGTTGGTTGAGCTACATGGTGGGAATGACGGCCTGAATACACTCATCCCTTATGAGAGTGACGCCTATTATCGAGCCCGCCCGCAATTGGCCATTCCGCGCGAGCAGGTTCGTCGGCTGACCCCCAAGGTCGGGCTACACCCGGCGCTGTCGCCTCTGATGCTCTTGTGGGAAAGTAAGGAGCTGGCCTGGGTGCAGGGGGTGGGCTACCCCAAACCAAACCGGTCGCATTTCCGTTCGATTGAAATTTGGGATACCGCCTCGGACAGTGAGCGGGTCCTGGATGTGGGATGGCTCTCAGCGTTGTTCGAACGCGTCCCATTGCCCGCGCGGTTTACGGCCGAGGGGATTCTACTGGGCAAAGGAGATGCCGGTCCGTTAAGCGGCGGAACGGCCAGGACTATCGCACTCCACGATCTCGCTCAATTTCTGCACCAGGCCGGATCGGTGAAACCAGCGTCTGTCCCGACGACGAATCGTGCCCTCGCTCATATTTTGGATGTGCGCGGGGAGATCTCTCAAGCGGCGACTGATCTACAAGGGCGTATTCAGCAGGCTCCGCCGATCGGAAGAGAATTCCCTGCGCATCGATTCGGGAAACAGTTGGAGTTGGCTGCCAGGCTGATTTCCGCGAAGGTCCCGGTAGCCGTCATCAAAGTCACCCACGGGAGCTTCGATACCCATGCGGGCCAGTTGGCGGCTCATCAGCGGCTACTAGATGAACTGGCCCAGGGGTTGGTCACCTTCCGTGCGGCAATGGAAGAGCAGGGACTGTGGAATGAGGTTCTGGTCATGACCTATTCCGAGTTCGGTCGACGAGTGGCCGAGAATGCGAGCCATGGAACCGATCACGGCACAGCGGCGCCGCATCTGTTTATGGGGGGTCGGGTCAAAGGCGGGCTCTATGGTACGGCTCCGTCGCTGACGGATCTGCAGGAAGGCGACCTGAAGCATACTCTGGATTTTCGGAGCCTATATGCGACGGTTATCGAGAAGTGGTGGGGTGTGTCCGGCGCCCCCATTGGGCTCGGGCGGTATCCGCTGCTCGATGTGCTCACCTGAGATGCGGGGCTTGATTTCATGCGTGATTCTTCCTATGCTGGCGCCCTCGGACAAGGAGGTGGGCTCATGGGCAAGCAGGGACTGCGAGGGTTTCGAATGGTGGTTGCCGCCGCATTCGTGTCATGCTTCGTGGCATGGGTCGGTCTGACTGTGCCGGTGCAGGCAGAGATGGTCCTGGGCTCGGATGCGCCACCGGGCAGTCAGACGCCGCGAAGCCGCACTCCGGTGCTCCAACAGACACCGGCTCCGGTGGAGCCATCGCTCCCGTTGCTGCTGGCCGAGGGGTCCAATTCCTGTGAGATCGTCTCTTGTGGAATGGGGATTAAGCAAACCTGCCAGATCACCTGTCCCGCCGATAAGACGCCAAAGTGTAGTTGCGACTGCGAGCGGAGTATCGGCCCGATGTGCATGGACTACAAAGCGAACTGTCGCTGTGAGTAGAGGAGTTCAGGCCGGTCAGTCATTGTCCGGTGCAGAAAATTCCGATCCACCCACTGTCAGGCTCGTTCCTGGCACACGGTATTCTTCTCCCGCCCACGCCCCTAAATCGATCAACTGACAACGTTCGGAGCAGAATGGACGCCAGGGATTGCCTTGCCAGGTTGTCGGTTCGTGGCATTCAGGGCAACGGCTCTGGGAAAGGCGAGATGGGGACAAGGCCTATACCTTCTGACGGGCGATGATGAAATTACTGTACCACCCTGGTGCCGAACGCCGCAAATAACTCGCCGGTCAGGTACGCCGTCTGTTCCCCGTCACGCCAGTGTTTTCGGCGCATATAGTCGTTAAGGACCCGACCATTCGGTGAGCGGTGGAGATGTGGTTGTGCCACGTTCATCCGATAGCGCTCGACGGACCCGGCCACCCGGCTGATAAACACGATCGTGCCGTCGCTCTCCACAGCCTCCACGATCCCGACATGCGTGAGCGGATCGTTGACGAGACCGTCCCCGTTGAAGTCCCAGGTGTTGTCGAAGAAGACCAGATCGCCGGGCTGCACGATCGGCCCGCGGTGGAGTCGTCCATGCTTCAGGAGATGGCTGTAAATGAGCCCCACGCCGTTGGTCGGCCCTTGGACTGCGGCCCCCTCGTAGAGATCGATGCCATGGGCCAGATAGATCGCGCGGGTCACGCCGGCACAATCGTAGCTGATACGTCGGCCCTGGCTCTCGATCGTTTTAGCGCCGACCAGGCTCGCGGCGGTTCGGACGATGGCCTGCTGGCGCGCATCGGGCTTCGTGGTGCGGCAGCAATCAGGCAATGGTGTCACGGCGCGGCGAGGTCCCTGCGATGAGGGGGCAGCGCAGGCGCTCAAGGCGATGGCCAGAACCAGGCCGAAGAGGGTACGAGAGAGTACCGGCATACTGCCTTAAGTATAGCTGGTCCCTAGCCAGCATGCTTCATGAGCACTTCTGCTGCAATCGCCGATTCACTGCTGCGGCGGGCCTTCGGCAGGAGGGTTCGCCCCTCGGACCCTCAACGTACTGCACGAGTACGCGTCGGTTCCTCTTGGCTCCGCGCGCCAGTCTCGCCACGTGACTCGGCGATTTCGCGACGAACCGTCATGAATAATATGGGCTAGCGCGTTCGACCCGGATTGGGAGCCGTCCGGTTGGCCCGCCGGTCGCACAGGTATCAGGTATACAGTTGGTCCTCCTGATCGACCCGTCACGCTCCAGCAGCGGCGAACACCTGACCGATCAAGGCTTGGGCGTCCTCCTGAATGCGGCGTAGATGGGCGTGGCCCTTGAAGCTCTCCGCATACAGTTTATAGACATCCTCGGTGCCGCTTGGGCGTGCGGCAAACCATCCGTTGGCGGTGGTGACTTTTAGCCCACCGATGGAGGCGTGATTGCCCGGCGCTTCCGTCAACATGGCGGTGATCGCCTCGCCCGCCAGTTCACGGCTAGGGACCTGTTGCGGCGAAAGTTTTTGGAGGGCAGATTTTTGTGCTCTGGTTGCCGGAGCGTCGATCCGCTCATAGATTGGTTCCCCGAGCGAGGCAGTCAATTCCTTGTAAAGCGCAGCCGGGTCCTTCCCGGTGACCGCCAGCATTTCCGCAGCGAGCAGGTCCAAGATGATGCCGTCCTTGTCGGTCACCCAGGTGGTGCCGTCGAGGCGCAGAAATGCGGCGCCCGCGCTTTCTTCTCCACCGAACCCCAACGACCCATCACTGAGACCCGGGACGAACCATTTGAAGCCGACCGGCACTTCGACCAATCGGCGCTTAAGTGATTGGGCCACCCGGTCGATGATGCTACTGCTGACCACCGTCTTGCCGATGCCTGCGTCGGATCGCCAACCGGGCCGATGGGTAAACAGATAAGCAATCGCGGCAGCGAGGTAGTGGTTGGGATTCATCAATCCTGCGCTGGGGGTGACGATGCCGTGTCGATCCGTATCGGTATCATTGCCGAAGGCGAGGTCGAACCGGTCTTTCAATGTGATCAATGACGCCATCGCGTACGGCGACGAACAGTCCATGCGGATCTTGCCGTCCCAATCCAGCGTCATAAAGCGGAAGGTGGCGTCGACGCGTTCATTGACGATTTGCAGATCCAGCCCGTAGCGTTCGGCGAGGGGACGCCAGTACGCCACGGCTGCGCCCCCAAGCGGGTCGACACCAAGGCGCAGTCTGGCCGCCTTGATCCGGTCGAGATCGACGACGTGGGCCAGGTCGGACACATAGGAACCAACGAAGTCATGGCGCGAGGTGGTGGATGCCTTCAACGCCTGTTCGTAGGGCAACCGCCTCACCCCGTGTAACTTGGCCGACAGCAGTTCGTTGGCCCGATTCTCGATCACCTTTGTCACGTCGGTGTCGGCGGGGCCGCCGTGGGGCGGGTTGTATTTGAAGCCCCCATCCTCAGGCGGATTGTGCGACGGCGTCACAATGATCCCATCGGCTCTGCCTTCGGTCCGCCCACGGTTGGTGGTGAGGATGGCGTGGGAAATCACCGGGGTCGGGGTGTAGCCGTCCTGTTGATCCAGACGGACATGGACTCCGTTCGCCGCCAGGACTTCCAGTGCGCTTCGTTGGGCCGGCGCGGATAGGGCATGGGTGTCCTTGCCGATGTAGAGCGGGCCGGTCACACCCATCTTGGTGCGGTACTCGCAGATGGCCTGCGTGATCGCGAGGATGTGCGCCTCATTGAATGTCTGCTTGAGCGAGGACCCGCGATGCCCGCTTGTGCCGAAACTCACCCGTTGCTGCGGATCGGACGAGTCCGGCATCTCCTGATAGTAGGCCTGCTCAAGTCTGTCCAGGGCGACGAGTTGTTCTGGTTGTGCCGGTTGACCGGCGCGTGGATGGTGAGCCATAGATTCCTCAGGAGACGATGATGATGAATGATGAATGACAGGATCAGTCCCGCGCAGTATATATGGCTCGATCTCGAATGTCAGGCGCCTGCTTGGTTGCACGGTCCTCCGCCCGGGTGTTAAGATCCGCTCACGTTGAGGAGAGAGGTTGCCCATGCCCAATATTACCTTGTTGCATTCACCAACCTGCGGAGCCTGCCCTTCGGCCAAGCGCCTCTGGAAGGAACTGAGGGTAAAGTATAGCTTTAGCTATCGCGAAGTCGACATCACGACGCCGGACGGGCAGGAGCTGGCCAATCGCCATTCTGTTCGGGCGGTGCCCGCGACGATTATCGATGGTCGGCTGACCTTTGTCGGCGTACCCCCTCGTCAAAGCGCCGAAAAGGCGCTTCAGTTGAAGATGAAACCGCAGGGCGCGTGAGATCGGAGCCGTATGACCGTTCCAGATGACGATGATTTCGAACTGCCTGTCCTTCCCATGATCGACAAGGGCCCGCCTCCTGAATGCGGCACCTGCGGCGATCCCATGAAGTTTATCGACGGCGATTGGGCCTGTGTTGATTGCAACGGCGAACTGCTCGGTCCGGAGACCGGGTAGCCGGCTCCGTCGTGCGTCGCCCGTATCTCGTGATGTGGAACACCGGAGCCTGCAAGTGAGAGGGTTTCGCCCCGCTTCACGGTTCACGTCCTACGACTGACGGTCTTCATGCTCCGCCTCGTGACCGGCCCGTTTCATCCCACGCTCGAATCCCGACTCGTTGACGATCTTCGTGCTCTCAAATCGCAGCATCCGCAGGCCGCCCTGGCGCTCATTGTGCCGTCGGACCAGTTGCGGTTGGCGCTCAAGCGGCTGCTGGTCAAGCGGCATGGGCTGGCGCTCCTCAACGTCCATATTCTCTCGTTTCATCAACTCGCCTTACAGCTGAATGGTGAGCGGCGAGCTCGCGCCGGTTTGGTCGGCGGGGAGCGGCAGATCGAGCTGGTGACGGATGTGTTTTTTGAACATCTCCTGAAGCATCTCGGTCAACGGCGCATTCCGCACACGGAGGCCCTGCGCCTTGACAGTCTCCCGCCGGGGGCCTGGCCTGCCCTTTGGGCCAGTCTGCGTGACGTGAAGGATGCGACCGTGGATTCCACCGTGGCCTTGCGCGCGGTAGAGGAGGGACAGTGTGCGCCGGAGGATGAGTCAAAGCTCAAAGGATTATTTACGTTATATGCGGCGATACGGGAGGCGGCTTCCGCGCTTCGTGTAGGGTCGCCCGATGATCTGGCTGCGCTGGTCACGGAGTATGTACCGGAGTCGCTGTTCCTGCGTGGGCTCAGCGGAGTGTGGTACTACGGGTCCTACGATCTGACCCAGACTCAGTTGACCCTCCTGGAAACCCTGGCGGGTTCATACCCTGTGACGGTGTACTTCCCGCTGGAAGCGGCACCAGGGTATGCCTTTGCGCAGCAGTTTCTGGAACGGTACCTCTATCCTATGGCCGGAACTGCACAGGTGCCCTCTGACCCATCATCGCAACCAAGCCCATCTGATCGAGTCAGAGCAAAGGTATCGGTTGAAGTTCAACACGCCGTGGGCGTGGACGATGAACTGACGCTCGTGTGCAAACAGATCCTGACGTTAATTGAATCCAACGGCTATTGTTTCGAAGACATCGGCGTGGTGGGCCGGACCCTCGCCCCCTATCAGTCCGCGCTTGCGCGAATCTTCGACCAGCACCGCATTCCCTTCGTGTCGAGCGCCGTCGTGCCCCTGTTGCATGAGCCGGCGGTGAAGACCCTCGTTCACCTGGCTCAACTGAAGTCGAATGGGTTGCATCGACCATCTATGTTGGATGTGCTGACCTCTCCGTGGAATCGTTATCTGGCACACGATACCAACGGCATTCCGCCTCGGCCTGATCTTTGGCGGAGGGCGGTGCAGGTATTGGGGATTACTCGGGGTGATGCGGAATGGCGACGGTTGGCGACCTTCGCGCAGCTGGAATCCTGGCCTGATGAACGATCATCAGGACCTTGTGACGAAGAGGACGCATTTCCCATCGATGGGGCCCAACTCCGGATGCTTTGGACCTGTCTCTTGCCGCTGCTCGACGACCTGAAGAGGCTGCCTGATTCCGGCGGGTATGCGGGGTTGACGGATGCATTTTGCGCGCTGGCGGACCACCACCTCACGTTGAACCTGACTGAGAATCGTTCCACCGACGCGACGGCGCAAGGTGAGCAGGCGAGGAATGTGACGGAGGCCTTGACCGGGGTCTTTGCGCAGATGCGGATGCTGGATCGCCTTGAGCTAACCGTCAGCTGGGCTGAATGGGCTGAGACGTTCTTGAACATCCTCGAGCGCTCAAGTTGTGCCCTCACCCCCTCTTCGCATCAGGGTGTGCAGGTGTTGGATGCCATGGCGGCGAGGGGAGTCGGGTTTCGCGCGCTGTTCGTGATCGGCATGAATGAACAGGTGTTCCCACGAGGGATTCAGGAGGACGGTTTCCTGCGTGACCGGCACCGGCTCATGTTGAGTGAGACGCTGGGCTATAAGATCGATCAGAAGCTACAAGGGTACGGGGAAGAGGCGCTGTTGTTCGAACTCCTCTCGGCCTCCGCGTCGGATCGACTGTATCTCTCATACCAGCGCGCCGATGTCGACGGACGTCCGTTAGCGCCGTCCGGGTATGTGGATGCCCTCGGCGGTACGCCCCAAGCGACGCCCACGGATCTGCAGCTGGCCCTGCCCCGTCGATGGTCGGATCGTGTTGATCTGCCACTATTTGCGTCGTCGCTGTTGACGAGGGAAGAGCTGACCGTCAGTGCGGTGCTGAGAGGCCGGGACGCGTCGGCGCTGTTGGATATGGTCGGACGCGAGGGGGTGTTGTTCTCGCATGGAGGTGCCGCTCAGGGTGTCATTGAACAGAGCCATGGGTTGTTGAGCGGCTATGACGGCATGCTGGAGGACCAGACCACCCATTGGCAACGGGTCTGCGAACGAGGATTCTCCCCCACGGCCCTGGAAACCTATGCCCGTTGTCCCTTTCAGTATTTTGTCGCACAAATCTTGAAGCTGGAGCCGGTCTGGCTGGAGACCTCAATGGAACTGCCGCCGCCCGCCATGGGGCAACTTTGCCATGAAGCCTTGCGGCGTTGTTACGAGATCCTGATCGAACAGGGATGGGCGGAAACTATACGTTCGTCATCCGCGATCACGGCAGCTGTGGCGCAGGCCGTGGAGCGGACCTGTGCCGTCTACGCGAAGACCCACGGAACCGGGTACTGCCTCACCTGGCAGATGGCGCAAGAGCGGGTGCACCGGATCGTCGCGTCGGTGCTGGCCTTCGACTGCGGGGCTGGGGCCTCGGGGTTCGTTCCGGTCGCGTGTGAAGTTGATGCGTCGGGAACCCTTCCCGATGGGACCGTAGGCGCGACTGTGCCGATTCGTGGTCGATTTGACCGCATAGATCGGCATCCGACCTCTGGTGCGCTGAGAGTGATTGACTATAAATACCGTGCCCATGACCAAGTAGATGCGAAGGATCGCAATCTGCTGCAAGCGGCGGTGCGGGCGCAGCGTCTGCAACCGGCCCTGTATGCCTTGATGACCCTCGCCGGATCCTCGGGTGACGCGGGGCAAGCCTTCCCCGAACAGGTCGATTTTGTGTATCTACTGCCGCAAGGCGAACCTGCGGTTGAACGGGCCTCGTTTGAGGCGTCCGCCTGGCAGGGACCCTCCGGCCCGCTGTTGAGTCAGACGATGCGGACCTTGCTGGACGGCATCAGGGACGGCCAGCATTTTATTGTGCCGGATGCGACCCATTGCAGCCACTGTGACTTTTCCACTCTTTGTCGTCGGACCCACCAACCGACGTGGTGGCGAGCCTATTGTGCGGCTCCCGCGAAAGCGCTCCGGGAGATACGCTCGCAGAAGGTGACGCGTGACTGAACCGGCACAGATCCCCGACCAGGCCGAGCGGGAAGCCGCCGCCACCACCTTCGATCGCAACGTGGTGGTGATTGCCGGTGCGGGTACCGGAAAAACCACCTTATTGGTAAACCGGCTTCTGTATCTCCTCATGCGTCGCGTGGATCCGCTGGATCTCTCGCGTATCGTGGCGTTGACCTTCACCAACAAGGCCGCCACCGAAATGAAGCTCAGGTTGCGCGAACGGTTGCGCGGATTGCTGCAGTCCGAGGGGCGGGAGGATTCGGTCGCGGCAAGCGGAACGGTCTCGATGGCCGACCTGCGGGTCCGGTACGGCTGGACCACCGATGAGATTGTCGCCCGCGCCAGGACTGCATGGCATGATCTCGAACAGGCGCAGATCGGCACCTTGCATAGCTTTGCCGGCCATCTGCTGCGCTTGTACCCGATTGAAGCGGGAGTGACCCCGACCTTCCAGACGGATGAGGACGGCTCCCGCTTCGAGGAACATTTCACCGCTGAGTGGGACATGTGGCTGGATCGTGAGTTGGGGGATGCAGGCCAGGATCACGACCGTTGGCGGCGGTTGCTGATGTCATGGAGTCTCGAATCCATACGGGATCTGGCCTATAGCCTGCATAGCGAGCTCATTGACCTCGATGGGTTGCGGCAGCAGATAGGCCAGAGCCGGTTGGGTGATGGGTTGCGGGCATGGTTTCTTGCTCGACAAGCAGCGGCGGATCGGCTTCTGGCTCGATACGATAGTCCCAAACGGCGCAAGGTGGAATTGATGCTGGCGGCCATCAGTGTGCTATTCGGAGAGCTCATACGTGCAGGGCTTGATGGCGTGAAGAGCCTGCCCGATGAATCTCGTGAGTTACTGACGAAGGAGCTCGGCAAGGCCCCAAACGGCTGGACAGAGGAAGATTTCGCGGTAGTCGAATCGTTACAGCGGATCGCCAAACGACTGTTCAAGATCGATCATGAGGACCTGTCGCAACTGCTGGATATCCTGACTCCGTTCGTGCAGTCCGTGCGACGATCGTTTGTGGATTCCGGCTGGCTCACGTTCGATGGTCTGGTCGGGAAGGCCCGCACCCTGCTTCGGGACCATCCGGCGATCCGAGAGCAATTGAAGCGTGAGTATCGTGCCTTGCTGGTCGATGAGTTTCAGGACACCGATCCTGTGCAGTACGAGATTGTCCTGTATCTGGCCGAACGCCTGGGCGGGCAGGCGGCATCCTGGCGGGATACCGAATTGGAGGCAGGGAAGTTATTTATCGTCGGAGATCCTAAACAGTCGATCTATGCATTTCGCCGGGCTGATATTGAGGCCTTCGATCACGTGGTGGACAGGCTGGAGCGCAACGGCGCGTTGCGCTGTGAACTGGCGACGAATTTCCGCAGCCACGCGCAGGTGCTGGAGGTGGTCAACGGTGTCTTCAACAATCTGTTGGTCGCAGAGCCTTCGGTTCAGCCCCCGAATGTGCCGCTGACCGTGCAGCCGAATCGATCGGATCAGATGGGTGATCCAGGAGTCGAGCTTCGGCTGGTCGTATCGGAAGACGCGGACGATGTAGATTCCTCCGCGGCCACGCGAATGGAGGCGGAGCAGATCGGGCTTACGCTCTCCCGCTTGTTGTATGGATCCGAGCCAGAAGGTGGCGCCACCAAATCGGATACGCGGTTGCGGCCCGGGCACGTGGCGCTTTTGTTTCGAAAACTCACCCAGTCGGAACCCTACCTGGAAGCCCTCCGCCGCCATGACATTCGGTACGTCATCGACGGGGAGAAACACTTCTATCGTCGTCAGGAAGTGGTCGACTTGGTGAACCTCCTGTGTTGCATCGAAAATCCCCATGACCACATTGCGCTGGTCGGCGTGTTGCGGTCGTCGTTGGGAGGCATTCCCGACTCCGTGTTGGTGCACCTTCGAGAGTTGGAGGCGCTGGATTACCGCCGGGCCGGCCGGCTTGCCGACTGGAAGAGTCCGCATGCCGAACCGCTCCGACGCCTGTACGGGATCCTGGCCGCATTGTATGAGCGGGCACGGCGTTGTCCGCTCCCCGAAGCCGTGGACCTCATCTTTCAGCAACTCCCGCTGTTGGAATTGGCCGCCGCGTCACTGCATGGGGAACAAGCGGTGGCCAATTTGTTCAAGGTACGGCAGATGGCTACCGACCTGGCGGATCGCCCCGCGCTGACCTTGAATGGATTCGTTGGGTTGATGCGGGACCGGCTCATCGAGCAACCTGAGGAGGCGGAGAGCGCTCTGTCGGAGGATACGTTGGATGCCGTCCGGGTGTTGACGATCCACAAGGCAAAGGGGCTTGAGTTTCCGCTGGTGATTCTCGCCGGGTTGCACCATGGAGACGGAGCGGCACGAGGCCGGTCGGGGCCACTCATTTGGCACGACTGGTCGACCGGTGTTCAGGGCCTCGATTTCGGTGACTGTTGCTCGGTTGGTGCCGTATTAGCGGCCGAGAAAGCGCGTGCCCGCGAAGAGGCCGAGCGTCGCAGATTGTTGTATGTGGGTATGACCCGCGCCAGGGAATCCTTGTTGTTGTCCGGAGCGTTGCCGAAACGCCGGGTGCGTGGCGCCTTGCTGGAGTTATTGGAGGAGGCAGCCGGGGCTGACTTGAACGGGGAGGCGCACATGGAGATGCCACTCGTCGGCGTGGGGCTACGACACACGATCCTCAAGGGGAGTGGCCGGGCGCCGGCGAAGGAACGCACCAGACCGGTGATGCTGGAGGAAGGGGTGGCCGACAAAGAGGTCGCGCGTCGATGGGAGCAGCGGGATCACACCTGGCAGGTCTACCGATCAGCGTCGCTGCTTGTCTCGCCGTCGGACTTTGTGCGCAAGCCGACGCGGCTCCCCACAGGAGAAGCGGCAGCGACGGGGAGGCGACTGGCCGGGAACGTCTTCGGGACCATGGTCCATCGTGTGCTTCAGCATTGGGACTTTACCGGAGACGTGGAGTCCCAACTGGCTGCCGTGACGGTGACTTCCCTCGCGCTTGATGTGCTGGATGATCGGGATCAGCAAGCCCTGCTGGATGAGCTTCGGCAACTCCTGCGCACATTTGCTGGATCGGATCCGTATACCCGTCTGCGCCGGGCTACGGTGATCGGACGGGAAGTGCCGTTTCTCATGCCGTGGAACGAGGGTCGGCAAATCCTGGAGGGGGTTATCGATGTCCTCTATCACCTCGACGGGCAGCTCTGGATTGCGGATTATAAGACAGATATGATTCCGCTCGATCAGGCGGCGACGCGAGCCCAGGCCTATCGGGAACAGGCGACATTGTATCAGGAGGCGGTCGCGCGTTCGCTGGGAAAGCCGGTTGCAGGGTTTGAGTTCATCTTCCTCCGGCACGGAGTCGCGATCACAGTGTAAGGGAAGGGAGAAGCCATGCGACGCATACTCTGGGCGCTGGTGGCAGTCGTGGCGGTCATCGGGTGTGCGGGACCACGCAAAGTGGAGGTGCGACCGCTCCACGCACCGGCCGGCACGAGCGCAGCAGTCAGTCAGCAGTTGGAGCAGGGCAATCGGTTACTGACGCAGGAGGACTGGGCCGGGGCCCGCCAGATCTATCTCGACACGATCCAGGCCGATCCCACCTTGGCGGAAGCCCATTACAATCTGGCGTTGGTCTTGGATAAATTGGGCGACAAGGCCGACGCCCGGAAGCACTATGTCGCCGCGGCAAATCTGGCTCCCGGCAACAAGGTGATCTGGGATGCTCCACCACTGCGTAAATACGACAGCGAACTTGGATTGAGCAAAAAATCCTGGATGGACGCCAACCCAAAATAATTCATGGCTAGAGGGGGGCGGCGGAGCCGGAATCGGTTCGCAGTGGTCGCTTGCGTTGAGAGGCGATGGCGAGGATCACCGCGCCTGCGACGATCATCGGAATGCTCAACATCTGTCCCATGGAGATTGAGCCGATGAGAAAGCCGATCTGTGCATCTGGTTCACGAAAAAACTCCACCACGATTCGGCAGAGCCCATAGCCCACCAGAAACGCTCCGAACACCGTCCCCGCCGGGGGAAGTCGACGGGTAATCAGCCACAACACCGTAAACAGCAACAATCCTTCCAGGAACGCTTCGTACAGTTGCGAGGGATGTCGGCAGACCATGCCTCCTGCAGGGAAGACCATGCACCAGTCCACGTCCGTCGGGCGGCCGTACAGTTCACCGTTGATGAAGTTGCCGATTCGCCCCAGTCCAAGGCCTACCGGGGTCACACCGGCGGCAAGGTCGGCAATGGTCAAGACCGTCATCCCCTGGCGTTTGGCGAACAAGATCAACGCCACGATCGTGCCGATTAAGCCACCGTGAAACGACATGCCGCCTTCCCAGACCGCCAAGATTTTCAGGGGATTCTCCAGGTAGTAGGAGAGGTTGTAGAAGAGCACATACCCCAACCGTCCGCCGGCAAAGACCCCGACCGCCGCATAGACGATCATGTCGTAGACTTGATCTTTGTCGAGTGGCAAACGTTGCGCTCTCGCCCTTGCTCCGATGATGAAGTAAGCCAGCGTGAGTCCGATCAGATACATCAGGCCGTACCACCGGAACTGGAGGGGGCCTAGACGGAGAAATACGGGGTCGATATCGGGATACGGGATGGCGTGTAACCAGGGCAGCATAGAAGGACTCCACATAGTTTCGCGATCTTATGTGAGCGCGACCGGCATTGCAAGGCAAGCCGAGAACCCTTGCTGGACAAGGCTTGAGGCGGGGTCATGAGTTTCCCCTACATTGACCTGTCGCTTTTCTGAAACGGTTGTCTCCTGCGATTGTTCACAAAACAGCACCGTTTATGAGAAGGGCCTCATGTGACGTCATGAATGTGCCGCAATGCCCCGAAAATCCCGGTCACCCATCTGTGGCACAGTTGATGCTGTACCTCATAGTAGCGCTCGCCGTAATCAGTGAACCGTCAACCTTGTTGTTTAAAAGGGAGGAAGTCACGATGTCTACCAAGGGGCGTGAAGCAGCGAAGATTGCAGCGATCATCGGTGGTGGAGCGGTGGTAGGAGCGGCGTTGGGAATACTGCTGGCTCCGAAGTCCGGGGCGGAGACGCGACGCGACGTCGCCAGGTATGCCAAACGTGCCCAGCTTCAGGCGACGCGCTTTGGTCGATCGGTGAAGACCGGAGTCTCGTCCATGGTGGAACGGAGCCGAGCGTTGGTCAAGAAGGATGATCAGAAGGAGGCTGCGTAAAAAGCCGTCCAGAAGGCCAGACGGCGGCGCGGCTGAACCAGCGGGCGTCGGTGTTGTGCCCCATGCGGATATGCGTCGATTGTGCCGACAAGAGGTGAACAGGGTTGCCACGGCCTGTCTCGCGAGGGACAGGCCCTGTGCACATCATTGGTTCTGCGCTCGGGTGACTTGACCCTCCGGAACCCTGGTGTTAGATTTCGCCGCGTTGCATTGCTCTGCGGGAGTGGTGGAATCGGCAGACACCCAGGACTTAAAATCCTGTGTCATACCAATGGCGTGCGGGTTCAAGTCCCGCCTCCCGCACCACAATGCCGGCCGAGCACAGGTTCCCGGCCTCAGACTCTCTGCCTGTCCGCACTGTCCGCTCTGCCTTCCAAGGAAGGATGTTCGGGGGGTATTAGAGTCCCCGCACTGATCGTGTCGGCTTCATGTAGTTCTGATCTTCGGTTCCCAAATCCTCATGGCAGATGCGCGAGTCGGCAGTGGCTTTCACCTTGTCGATGATGCCGCGCGACCGGAGCGCCTCCCTGAGGGTATCCGGGGTGGGGTAACTGTCCATAATCACGGCTGGGCACACGACAAGGGTTCGCTCGACGGTCTGGTTGAGGATGACCTTGAATTTGGTGTCGGCCAAGGGATCTCTCCTCGGCACCACTGCCTCCACGGCATAGGGAGGTTGAAATTCCGTCTCCAGAAACTCTTTGATGACGTGCACCTTTCGTCGCGCGTAGTCGTCTGTCACGATGATGTTCCTTTCGGGCTCAGTTCCCACCACAGGTCAGGTTCTGCTCGGGCAGACCGTGGTGTGATGCTGGGGCGATCTTAAGAGATACGCGATGCAAATTCCAAGACTGCAGGAGAATGTTGTTCAGGTCAATGCTCCAGCCTGGCCCCAGCTTTCTCTGAAAGCTCAAAACGTTAGAGCAGCCTGATATGCCCCTCTCTGCCATGAAACGTTGCATCGCTCCCATGCCGGAGTCTTCGTGGCGCTCTGATATACTTGCCATAGTTAACCATGGCGATGTAGCCGTGATGAGTGGTGAGGGGAGAGGCGAGAATGGTACCACGCATCGCAGAGGTGTCTGTGCAGCAGGGTGACTCCTCAGGAGGCGGGAAACAGGTGAGTCCCGCACATGAGGCGTGCCATTCGATGCAGGCCGCGTCTTCCGAGCATCGCGATGGGTTGCGTTGTCCTGCCAAGAAGTGCGCAGGGCTGCTGAAAGCCTCTGAGGCGGACTACAATTTCCGCTCCGGTCTGGAGACTTGGGTCTGCGAAGCTTGTGGGCATCGGGGGTTTCGCTCGCGTGAGGGTGTGATTCACCTGTTTCGTGGAGGGTATGAGTTCAATTTCAGTTACGGGCCATCCACGCAGACGATCACCGTGGTGTTGAGTTCCGCGGCTGTCAACTTGTGGAGCACACACGGTGTGAACGAGGAGCGACTGGCAAAGATGGCTGCAGAGTGGACCTTGTTGTGTGGAAATACCAAAAAGCCGGTCAGTCTTGGCCTGCCCTCCGAAGAATTCGCCGATTTCTATCTGTACTCCTGCGGCGATTAACGGCTTTGGATTCTCGCCCTGGCTGTGTGGGAGGCGACCTGCTCTCCTCTTCCGCGACGACTCCTGGCATTCCTGTGTGATCTGTCCCGGTATCCTCTCCCGCCTCTCACCATTTACCCAGCCAGTTCCGACACCCTGCGTAATAAGACGCAATCGCAATCGCGAGGACGAAGAGTGCCTGCATGACGTGCTGCACGAGCACGCTCGGGTCGATCGTTCGCGTGACGAACAGAATGCCTGAGGCCACCAGGGTGACGACGAAGGTGGTGCGCTTCGGACAAAGACTGCCGTCGCGTTTGCTCTGCATGGCCAACACGATCCAGACACAGGCCCATCCGATGGCACCCACCACCAGCGCAGCGGCGAGGTCCGTCATCCCGACCATCAGACTGCTGAGGCCCAGCTCCATTTTGGGACGTCGCGGCAGTTCGATGCGGATGCGATAGAGCTCACCGACCGACAGCGCCAACCAAATCAGGAGAATACCCAGCACGAAACTCCCTCGGCCCATTTCGTCGGAGAACAGACGCTTTCGGGGTTTGGCCTCGCCAGCTGATTTGAGCGGGAAGCCCTGAAAGTGCGGGGTGAAGTCGTAGCCACATTCGCAATACTGTGCAGCATCGGGATTGGCCAGCAGACAGCGCGGACATTCCAGAGGGATGGGTTTGCTCATTTTGCCACGACACTCATGTTAGAATCGCGCGCGGGCTCTGCCCGGAACCATGGTTCTTGAGGAGGATTCTATGCCTGTTTCGCTGCGTCCGTTGCGCTTTGCCTGTCTCGGCGCGCTGTTCGCGGGGACGTCTGTCGCCGCCGGCGCATTTGGCGCCCATGCGTTGAAGTCGATTCTCGATCCACCCATGTTGGCCGTCTACGAGACGGCGGCACGGTACCAAATGTACCATGCTCTCGGTCTCTTTGTCGTAGCCTGGCTCTGGCGCGAAACAGAACATCCGTTGGTGATCAAGGCCGGCTGGTTACTGTGCACCGGTATTGTCTTGTTCAGCGGGAGCTTGTATCTCGTCGCGCTGGCCGGGATCAAGTGGATGGGGGCACTGACCCCGCTGGGCGGGGTCTCATTTATCGGCGGATGGACCTGCGTGGCTCTTGTCGCGTGGCGAGCCAGCCGCACTCAGTGATGCTGACGACGGGGTGACACCGTCGGCTTTCCCCCTCCCTCGTTGAAGCAGGTCGCGGTGCGCTTTCCGGTAATTGATCCCCACCCGCCTGCCGTATTGACGAACGTCCCTTCCAAACGTTGTCCCTCTGCCGAAAAGATCAGGCTGTCTTCCTGCACCCCGGCCCGGGTTTCCCATCGCAGATAGACGCTGTCGCCGAGGACCGTGATCTCGGCGGGACTGTTCGAGGACACGGTTCCCGGAGGCGCAAAGATCACGGATGTCTTCTCTTCGCGGTGATTCTGATGATTGTGAATGGACCATTGCCAGGTGCCGCAGAGACGCGTGAGACCTCGTTGTTGCCGGACCTGATCTTTCCAGTTGTAGATGCGAAACCATTCTCGATGGGCCGTTTCGCTTGCCCAGGCTTGAAGGTCCGCGGCAGCTCCGCCGAGGCGGGCAATCTGTTCCTCCGTCGGTGACTCGCTGCTCAACGCCAGCACCTGCTTCAGTGCTGATTCGAGGGACGTGCCTTCTGTGAGCCACGTCATTTGGGCTTCGACCTGACGTTGCACCGCCTGGCGTTGGTCGGCCGTGGTAGTGGAATTCAGATCCTTAGTGACTTGCGCCAATTGCCAGGCCGCGAGGGCGCGAACCAGTTCGTTGGCCGCTCGTGTGAGATCGGTGATCAGCAATTCCCGGCTCATCGTCGGGGTAAGTCCCTTGGCCCCGATAGTCATAGCAGCATCCTGCAAGCCCAACTGCGGTCCGATGGCCGTCTTGAATAGGGCAAGCGCCTCACCCTGTGCGGGAAGCGCCGCCAATTGGGCGGCATTGGCTTTCGCCACATCGTGAAATGCCGGTAGCCGGTTGACAAGTGCAGGGGGTGGAGGTGCCGGCGTCGGCTCTTCGGCTCGAGCGGCCACCGGAACAGTCAACAGTGCGATCAGCGCGCAGCTGAGAAACAGGGAGCGAGTGGCGTGATTCGGCATGACTGAGGCTGCTTTCTCCATAGTGCGACGCGAGTGGGGTGGTGGTGGTCAGGTTCCCTGGAACGAGGCTTTGAGAAACGACACCGTCGCTTCCCACGCTTGCGCGGTGGCGTCGGCGTGATAGCCGCCCGGCCTGGTCTCATCGCAGAAGGCATGCGTGGTTCCGGGATAGGTCTTGATCTCGATACGTTTCCCTTGGCTCGCCGCGGCGCGGAGAAGGTCCACATCCTGCTGGGTCGCCCAGGTATCGTGTTCAGCTTGATGATAGAGCAGAGGGCTCATCATGTTGGTCAGCTGGTCAGGCGCCGTGACCTTGCCATAGTAGGCGACCGCGGCTCGCAGTCGCTTGCGCTGGCAGGCAAACTGGATGGCCAGGGACGCGCCTAGACCAAATCCGACGACGCCGTGAATGTTTCGCTTGGTACGTTCAGTGGTATTCAGATATTCACAACAGGTGTTGATGTCTTGCAGCAGGAGTTTGTCGTTGCACTTTGCCGCGAGGGCTTCGGCCACCTCTGCGTTGGCGGTGACCATGCCGCCGAGTCGACCATACAACTTCGGGATGATGACGCCGTAGCCCTCACAGGCCAAGCGGGCCCCCAACGCCGTGATCTGAGAATTCATGCCCCACCAGTCGTGCAATAGTACGATACCGGGGTACATCACCTTATCTTGCGGCCAGAACTGGATGCATTCGACATGGACGTCTTTGCTGACCCGCGTGCGGATGTAGGGATCGACCATCGCATCCGTCGGTGTCGGGATCGCCATGCCGCTCGGGAAGCGAGCCGTACCGGTTCCGATCTGATCTAGCGAAAAAGGGGCGGTCTGCGTCGTCATGGGTGGTAGGGTCCTTTCTCCTGTAATCTCTGCGTCAGATGAGGGTCGATCGGTACTATAGGGAGCGGATTTGGGCAATGTCAATCGAGGCGGCGCGTTGGCGGCGGCAGCGTATTGACCGGCGGTGGCGAGGCCGGTAGAGTGCGCGGCAACCATGTCTCACGAACGTCGTCCGCCGCTCGGCATCGGGTTGATTGGGCTTGGCCATCATGGCAGCCGCTACGCTAAACACCTCATTCACGACCTGCCCGAGGCACGTCTGGTCGCGGTCTGTCGCCGTCATGCAGAGGAGGGGAGTGGTCTGGTCTCCGCACCCACCGTGCCTTGTTACGCTGACTACCACGAGTTGATTGCCGATCCCCTGGTCGAGGCCGTGGTGGTCGTGACTCCGCCCTCACTCAATCGTGACATCTGTGTCGCGGTCGCCGAGGCGAAGAAAGCCTTGCTCGTGGAAAAACCTCTCGCGACGACCGCCGACGAGGCGCGCATGATTGCCCAGGCGGCACGAGGCAGCGGGCAAATCATGATGACAGCACAGACTCTGCGGTTTGATGCCACGATACGTATGCTGCGTCAGCGGCAGGCCCAGATCGGCCTCCTGCAGTATCTCAGCCTGTCCAGTCGAATGGAGCCGCACGGCATGAGCGAGGAAAGCCGAGGATTCGGTGGACGCGGCTGTTTGCTCGAGACCGGTATCCATCTGCTGGACTTGGTGCGTCTGGTCACGGGAGAGAATGTCCGCACTGCCGCGTGCGAGATGGATGTGGTTCCTCCGGATGGAGCGGAGCGGCGGATTCTTGGTCGCTTGACCACAGAACGTGGGGCGGTCTGTTTATTTGATGTCTCGCGTGTGACGTCGGGACGGGTGGGACGTATCGAACTCATCGGTGCCGAAGGGCAGTTGTCGGCGGACTGGTGTGGGCAGCGGGTGATGCAGGTCTCGGCCCGACATGGCACAGGGGACTGGCCGACCAAAGCGGAACCGACCGTGCTGAGCGCCCTGCGGGCTTTCGTACGGTCCGTCCGCGACGGCTCACCGCCTCCGGTGTCAATCGAAGACGGCAAGCGCGCAGTAGAGATCGCCGAGACCTGTTATGCGTCGGCCCGGCTGGGCGGCCAGGCTGTACGGGTTGAGTATCGGTAAGCTAGGTTTCTGCAACGATGTGGGTATCGGTCTCTTCCACCCCTTCGATGGAATGAATGCGTGTGATCACGACGTCGGATAACGCCCGTTCATCTGCCACATTAATGAACACAAAAATGTCCGGTTGCCCGAAGCAGGCGTGAATTTGTTCCACGCCGGCAATACCCTTGAGTGCGGTGAGTACCGACTTGCCCTTGCCCGCCTTCACCTTGATGAGAATGTATGCTTTGGTTGCCATGCTGCCTCCTTGGGATACAGGTCGTGAACCATGTCACTGCGTCGGGTGACGCGCGTTGCTGCGAGGGGCGGTTATTCCGTTTTCGCTCCGGGCATCTCCCGGCGACGTTGGGCATAGACTTGCTGGAAGGTTGTCCCCTGTGTGGAAAATGCGCTGCTGCTTTGGCGGTAGAGTTCCGCAAGGATGTCAAAATCCTGCTTGCCGATATTGAATTCCCGGAACCCGTCGCTGAGGCCGCCTGCGCTCCAGGCGTTGTCCTGTTGGCCGGCCGCGATAACAGCTTCGAACGTGTCCGCCGACCACCCACTGAGACGGAAGGCGGCCTCCACCTCCTCCGCGCGGCTGCCGAGCTTGGCGCGGTGGGCGTCCGTAAAAAACTGTCGGATGGCCTGCTGATCGCTTTTTAAGAAGGCGGATTGGAATTGAATAACCGCTTTGATGATTCGATTGGCCTGGGGCGTCCCTTCCGGCGGAAGAATTCCGGCGTCTTCGAACGTCGCGAGCATGGCCATGACTGAGCCAATATAGACCGACGACGTTCGGCCAGACTGGGCGATGGTTTGTAGCGGAACCGCCGAGTCGGCTGCCCGGGGCTGACTCCTGACTCCGGTTGGAAGGAGCAGGCCGGGGATGAGCAGTACGAGCGCAAGGCGCAGGCGGAGCCATCGAGCCTGCGTCTGGTGTGACCGGAGTTCCGACTTTGCCACGTTTTCCCTGGACGTCAACGAGTCGTTCCGATGGTCACGTTGAGTCGGCATGTCGGCATTATACAGAAGCGGCGCAGAGCACGCTACCACGCGGCAATGTGGACGGGAATGCCTGGCCCAGCCGATTGAATTTGGCGCGGGCGACTGCCTATAATCGCGCTACTGGAGCCGATTTTCTGACGATTTGCTCTAGGCGGACACTCGACTCGAATGACGGTGGCGTGGAGGAATTGTGCTGGCCAATGTGTTGAGTGCCGCGATTGTGGGAGTCGATGCGCATCTGGTGGATGTCGAGGTGGACATCTCCGCAGGCCTCCCGCAGTTCTCCATCGTCGGACTTCCCGATACCACGGTACGTGAAAGTCGCGATCGCGTACGTGCCGCTCTTAAAAACAGCGGCTTTCACTTTCCCGTCAAAAAAGTCACGGTCAACTTGGCCCCCGCCAACATTAAGAAAGAAGGCGCGGGGCTCGATCTTGCGATCGCCCTGGGCATCTTGGTGGCTGAGGACATCATTCCGCCCGAGGCGGTGAAGGGGCATGTGTGTGTGGGGGAGTTGTCGCTGGACGGCCGGGTGAAACCTGTGCCGGGGGCGTTGTCGATCGGTGTGGTCTGTCGGCAGCGATATCGCATACTCGTGTCGGCCGACAATGCTGAAGAAGCGGCATTGGCTGACGGAACGGAAGTCTTCCCCGTTCATACGCTGCCCCAGGCGGTGGAGTTCCTTCGTGGTGTCCAGACCATTGTTCCGCAGTCATCCCCACCGGAGCAGCCGGCGCGATCCGCACGGGCTGAGGAGGAAGACTTTGCCGATGTGAAAGGTCAGGCACACGCAAAACGTGCACTGGAGGTGGCGGCGGCGGGTGGTCATAACCTGCTCATGATGGGTCCGCCCGGCTCCGGAAAGACCATGTTGGCGCGACGGCTTCCCGGCATTCTCCCGTTATTGGGGCAGGATGAAGCGTTGGAGACCAGCCGCATTCACAGTGTCGTGGGGCAATTGACTCGGGATCAGCCGTTGCTCCGGCGACGACCCTTTCGTGCTCCGCACCACAGCATTTCCGAAGCCGGCCTGATCGGGGGCGGGACGCTCCCGCGTCCCGGCGAGGTGTCCCTGGCTCACAATGGCGTGCTGTTTCTGGACGAGGCCGGCGAATTCGGTCGCGCCACGCTCGACGGGTTGAGGCAGCCGCTGGAGGACGGCCATGTCACGGTCACTCGAGCGAGCGGATCCCTGCGGTTTCCGGCTCGTTTCATGCTGGTGGCTGCCATGAATCCTTGCCCTTGCGGATATTACGGTGATCGCACCAGAGACTGCGTCTGCAGTGTGACGCAGGTACGACGGTATCGGGGACGATTGTCTGGTCCGCTCTTAGATCGCCTGGATCTTCAAATCGAAGTCCCGGCGGTTCCGATTCGTGCCCTCGGTGATGACGGGTCCCAGACTGACTCGTCGGAGACCATCCGCGCGAGGGTGATCGCGGCCCGGGCTCGACAAGCGGAGCGCTACCGGCGCGACGGGATTTACACCAATGCGCAATTGAAACCGCGCCACCTGAAGCAGTATTGTGCGTTAGACCCGCAAGGGCGGGAGTTGCTGGAGCAGGCCATGGCGCGGCTGGGGTTTTCTGCACGGGCACACGGACGCATCCTGCGGGTGGCTCGGACTATTGCCGACTTGGCTGAGTCTGATAGTATCGGTCCGGCGCACTTGGCCGAAGCCATCCAATATCGCAGTTTCGATCGTCGAGTGGAGTTGTGAAGGAATCGCCTGTCATCCATACCGCTCGTGTGTTTGCCTGGTGGTTTATCGTCGGCGCCACCATGGCGCTGGCGGTCATTCTGCTCCAGGGGGGGATCCGTGAGGCGATGCAAGCACAGGGGTCGGTCTGGGAACTTAAGTTGGTGGAATTTCTGACGACGATTCTTGGTGGTGGCTTACTCGGCGGGTGTATTGCTTTGATCTTGGATCGTATCAAGAAGTCGTGACAGGCGTCTTCGGATGCCGTGGAGGATAAGGAGTCGTGAGCATGGATATTGAAGTTGGGTCGAATCTGTATCGGAACTCCAACGGCATCATCGACATCGAGGGTGTGCCGCAATTTGAAGTGGCCATTAAGGAGCCCTCCCGAGCGTTGTTGGTCAACTTTGCCCTCTTCGACGAAGTGGGGCGGATGATGGCCAAGGTCGTAGACAGCAATCTCACCTTCAACGAGCGTCGCGCCTATCAGTTGGCCAAAAGCCCGACCAGCGTGTCGCTGAAACATGAAGAGTCTGGCACGGTCGTGTTCGCCCTGGAGTTGAAGGACGGCAACCGTGTGGTGTTCAGCCGAGGATCATTCCACACCATTAAAGGCCATCGCCTTGACGTGTCGCAGACGGAGTGGCGCATCGACAAAAAGCGCTTCAGCGGGAAAGACACGGATACCAAGGGTGGGGCGGTCTTCTTAGGGTAACCGCCCCCTTGGGTCTGTTCGGGTCACTGCTGGGGTGTCTGCGGCGCAACTGTTGGCACGATCACGATCTGCCCATCTTTCAGATCCACTACCGCCGTATCCCCATCCCGCAATTCTCCCTTGATCAGTTGGCGTGCCATCGGCGTTTCGATCTCCTGCTGAATGAGACGCTTCAACGGCCTCGCCCCGTACACCGGATCATACCCGCGACGGCCAAGATTCTGGAGCGCGTCCGGAGTCACCGTCAGCGTGATCCGCCGTTCCATCAGGCGGGCCCGCAGACGTTCCAGCTGAATCTCGACGATTTTCGTCAAGTGTTCGTGCCCGAGGGCATGGAACACGACGATTTCATCGACTCGATTCAGAAACTCCGGCCGGAAGTGCGCACGTAGCTCGCTCGTCACTTGCGCCTTCATCGTTTCATACGAAGCTCCGGCCTGCTGGGCTTCAAGAATATGCTGACTGCCGATGTTCGAGGTCATAATCAGAACCGTATTCTTGAAGTCGACGGTGCGCCCCTGGGAATCGGTCAGACGTCCATCATCCAGCACCTGCAAGAGAATGTTAAACACGTCATGGTGCGCCTTCTCGATTTCATCGAACAGGATCACCGAGAACGGATGCCGACGCACGGCCTCAGTCAGTTGCCCTCCTTCTTCGTAGCCAACGTATCCCGGAGGGGCGCCGATGAGCCGGGCTACCGTGTGCTTCTCCATGTATTCGGACATGTCGATCCGAATGAGGTTCGACTCGTCATCGAACAGTGTGACAGAGAGCGCGCGAGCCAGCTCCGTTTTGCCGACGCCGGTAGGGCCGAGGAATAGAAACGACCCGATCGGCCGGTTGGGATCCTTGATGCCGGAGCGTGCCCTGACAACGGCATCGGCCACCGCCGTAACCGCCTGCTCCTGGCCCACGACGCGTGTGTGTAGGAGCTCGTCCAATTTCAGCAGCTTTTCCATTTCGCCCTCGACGAGCCGGGTGACGGGAATGCCCGTCCATCGGCTCACAACCGCCGCAATGTCCTCTTCGTCTACCTCTTCTTTCAGCAGGCGAGTTTCGTTCTGCTTCTTGCCGAGGGATTGCTGCTCCAGTTCCAATTCGCGTTCCAGGCGCGGCAGTTCGCCATAGCGTAACTCAGCCACCTTGTTGAGGTCATAGGCCCGCTCGGACCGATCGATCTGTTGCTTCACGTCCTCGATCTGTTGACGGATCTTCCGGAGTTTGCTGACCGAATTCTTTTCGGATTCCCAGCGTGTCTTCAGTGCCTGGAGATCTCGATTTTTCTCCGCGAGTTCCTTTTCAATAGATTGCAGCCGTGCTTTGCTTCCCGGATCGGTTTCCTTCTTGAGCGCTTCCCGTTCGATTTCCAGTTGGAGCACCTTGCGTGATACTTCGTCGAGCTCGGCCGGGAGACTGTCGATCTCCGTCCGAAGGCGCGCCGCGGACTCATCGACCAGGTCGATCGCCTTGTCGGGCAAAAACCGGTCGCCAATGTAGCGGTTGGAGAGTTTCGCCGCCGCAACGAGCGCAGCATCCTTAATGCGAACCCCGTGGTGGACCTCGTAACGTTCTTTCAGCCCGCGCAGGATCGAGATGGTGTCTTCGACACTCGGCTGATCGACGAGGACGGTTTGAAACCGCCGCTCCAGGGCGGCGTCCTTCTCGATGTGTTTACGGTATTCATCGAGGGTGGTGGCGCCGATCAGATGCATTTCACCCCTGGCCAGCATCGGCTTGAGGAGATTAGCGGCATCCATCGCCCCTTCTGCGGCACCGGCTCCCACTACCGTATGGAGTTCGTCGATGAACAGCAGGACCTGTCCCTGCGCTGCCTGGATCTCCTTGAGCACGGCTTTGAGCCGTTCCTCGAATTCGCCGCGGAATTTGGCGCCCGCCACCAAGGCGCCCATATCCAGTACCACGACACGCTTTTGTTTCAGCCCTTCCGGCACATCGCCCTTGACGATGCGTTGCGCCAACCCTTCGACGATGGCGGTCTTGCCGACGCCGGGTTCGCCGATGAGCACCGGATTATTCTTTGTCCGACGTGACAAAATTTGAATGGTGCGGCGGATTTCGTCGTCGCGTCCGATCACCGGATCCAGCTTGCCTTGTCCGGCCAGTTTCGTGAGGTCGCGGCCATATTTTTCAAGTGCTTGATAGGTGCCTTCCGGATCTTGACTGGTGACCCGCTGGTTTCCTCTCACCTGCTGGAGTGCCGTGAGGAGGCGCTCGCGTGTCAGATTGAGGCGACGGAATACGCCTCCTTCTTCCACCATTGCCAAGACAATGTGCTCCACACTGATGAAGTCGTCCCGCAACTCCTTCATGTGGTCTTCGGCTTTTGTGAGAAGGGAGCCCAGCCGAGGGGTGAGATGGATCTGACCAGGAGCCGCGCCAGACCCCTGAACCTGAGGCAGTTTCGATAACGCTTGATCCGCCGCCTGCCGGACGGCGGCCGGAGACACCCCTGCTTGCTCAATCAGGGAACTCGCGATCCCTTGATCCTGCTCCAAGAGCGCCATGAGCAGGTGTTCGATATCGATCCCCTGATGGTTCCGGCGCATCGCAAGGGCTGAGGCACTCTGCAGGGCCTCTTGTAGTTTGACGGTCATCCGGTTCATGTCCATGTGGCGCACTCCTGGGTGGGTAAGTCTATGTATTGGAAGAACATAATCATACCGGGAGGCAAGTCAATAGCATCGGGTGGTTGTTCCTGATCCGTCTCGGTTCCTCAACCAGAGAACGGCATGGGTGACCGACTTGACCTGCCGGGGGAATCCGGCTTATTGTCCGCGTCCAGGTGCGGTTTTGGCCCCGTGCGCATTCCTAGTCTAATTTTCGACATTGTGATGACTGATCGATGTTGACGGTTGTGACCTCTACATTGCATCTCTATCGGGATGCATTTCACGCCACGGTTCGCTCCCTTATCCGTGGGTGGTTGGTGATTCTCTCCGTCGTTGTCTTCACCATGCTCATGCTCTTGGCCCAGCAAATCGCCCGTCCACTCGGGATGCTCGGCGGATTTCTTCTCGGTGCCGTGAACGCCTTGCTGATCGGAGCCACGTTGAGCCTGATAGAGCAGGCCATCAAGGGCATGAGAACGATCACATTCAACGACGTGCTGGAAAGCATGGGGCATTACTTTTGGGATGTCATTAGTGTGGGGTTTGTCCTCTGGATCCCCACCATGCTGCTGGACACGAGCCTTCGTGCCAATCCGGACAGCCAGTTTTTGGTGACTGCCTGTCTGCTGCTTGTGTTCATCCTGTTGAATCCCGCCCCCGAAGTCATCTACCTCACCAGGCACGATTCACCACTCGATGTCTTAAAGCGAAGTTATGATTTCGTGATCGACAATTGGATTGAGTGGTTTCTGCCGATGGCCTTAGTGTTGGCACCTCTGGGACTGTCGCTTTTTTTTAAACTGTCGAGTCAGTTGGGGAGAGGAGCCGGGCTTGATTTCATTCAACTGGTCTTTGTTCCCTTCACGGTGTTGAGCGCCTGGTTAACGGATCTTGGGATTTCTGCAAGTTTCACCGGTCTGGTTGCACTGCTGCTGACCCCACCCCTGATGGTGTCCATGCTCCTGTTTCGCGGCCATCTATTCGCCGCCTTGTCTTCGACTTCGAGACGGCAACGACTGTATCAATCGCAATTCTCCGACTCTGCTCGATAGGAGGGCCTCCGTCGTCTATCGGTTCCCCGGTGCACTGCACAATATGGAGAACTTGTTGAGGGCCGGCATGATCTGGTGTATGGCTAAGCCTACACCCATGCTTCTCAGGCCCCGGCCTCGACGAGTGACGGGGGAGGATGCCTCATCGTGCGCCTATCGATTTTTGGGCGACTGGTTCTGACATATCTGGTGATCATTGCCGTCATGACCGGTGTGAACGTGTATGCCCTGCTCCAGATCAGAACGTTGGCCGGGCTGAATACGGAGGTCGCCTCCCATCATCATCCGGAAATCGATTCTGCGAAACGGTTACTGGCATCATTCTATGAACAGGTTCAGAGTGAGAAAAAATATGTGGCGGTTCCCGCGTCCACATTCTTGGATCACTTTGACGGGGAGAGCAAAGAGTTTCAGGTGGTCTTACAGGGACTGTTTGCCCGAGAAGCGTCGGAGCCGGAAACCCGTCTGCTGAGGGATGTCGAGCGACTGCAGCAGACCCACTTGGCTCTCTTTCAGGCTCAACTTGCAGAGCCCAAAGGACAATCGGCTGCGGTGGACACTCGGTTTGATGCGCGTCGCGACATGCTGGCGACACAAATCACATCGATCCTTCAACAATATATCGGTCTACATGAAGCGCGTATTGCCGTCGGGGTGAATGCCTCACATGCCAGTTCGGCTCAAGCAGAATCGGTCACCCGCAATCTGGTGCTGGTTGCCCTGTTGTTTGGTCTCGGCATGGCTGCGGTGGCGAGCTACAACATTCTTCATCCCTTGCGCCGGTTGCAAGCCACCATTCAGGAAATGGGACAGGGAAACTTTCGTGCCAGCTTGGATGGACAGGCCCCACGAGAGTTGCGAGAGTTGGGTGACACTGTGAAATGGATGGGTGCGAGGCTTCAGCAGTTAGACGACATTAAGAGTGAGTTTCTGGCTCATGTCTCGCACGAACTGCGGACCCCGATGGCGTCGATTCAGGAGGGAACGCATCTCCTACTTGACGAAATTCCCGGCCCTTTGACCCAGGATCAACGCACGACGCTTCGGATTATGTCCGACAGTAGTCGACGATTGATGAACCTCATTTCGACTATTCTGGATCTCTCCAAAATGGAAGCCGGCATGATGGAATACCGGTTCGTGCCGACCGACCTTCGCCGAGTGGCCGATATTTCCGTGAATAAAATCCGCTTGCTTGCCGATGCGAAGCAGGTTCAGCTGGTGGTAGAGGCGCCGGTGGAACGTCATTGGGTAAGGGCCGACAGCACTCGCATCGAACAAGTACTCGACAATCTGCTCTCAAATGCATTGAAGTACAGCTCCGAGGGGGCGGTGGTGAAATTACAGATGACCCCGAGACGCGAAGAAGGAGTGCTGTACGTCGATGTGTCGGATTCAGGGCCCGGCATACCGGCGGAGGAAGTGCCGCATATTTTTGAGCGTTTTTACCAAGGCCGTACAAAGACCAGACATGCGTCCGTAGGAAGCGGGTTGGGACTGGCTCTTGCGAGGAAAGTCGTGGAAGCCCACGGTGGACGTATTTGGGTGGACAGTGAAGTCGGAAAGGGAACAACCGTGCGATTTATCTTGTGCCTGACGAAACCCGGGATGCTGGTCTAGTGCGGTGCTTGCGCAATAAAGGCCTGCTGCTCTTGCTCGGCATCCTGTCGGCCTGTAGTTCCGTCCCCCCCCCTTCGCTTCACAGTCCGTATTTCCCGGGTGAGGGGAATGATGGAAAACTCTCGCAAGTCATTATACGTAAGGATCCACAACTGACCTCCAAATGTTCTAGTAAAAATACCTGCGATCATGTATTCTTCACACTTGCTCTGACATCCCTGTACGAAAGTCGAGAGTCGGCCATTCACTATTTCGAAAAAGTCATCGCTGTCTCGCCGAAGAGTCAGTTGGCCGTTTCGAGCCGGCTTTGGTTACAGTTGCTTCAGGTCGGCGAACTCCCTCCCGATCCGTCCTGGTGGCGATCGGTGGTGAATGGACCCGCCATAGCTCAGACACAGGGTGTGCTTTCTCAGACAATTGAACGGACCGTCCGCGACTTGCTTGATCGGGAGTTAACCATTCAACAGCTGCGCGCATTACAGGATAGTGAATCGCAATCGCTTGAGATGATGCAACGCGAGTTGCAAGATCAGGAACGCAAAGCAGAATTGTTCAATTCCAGGCGAGAATCTCATCGTATGTCGGTCGATCCGGCCATGCTTCAGAACCTGCAGCGGCAGGTCAATGATCGCGATCGGAAGATAGAAGAACTTTCCAGTCAGCTAGAAGCGCTGAAGCGTATTGATCAGGAAATGCGAGGAAAAACTCGCCCGATCAAACCTCCGTCCAATCTGTTTTCTCCCCAACAGTCGGAGCAGCTCAAACCCTAAGGACCGTTATGGAGCATGAACGCATTCTTGTTGTGGATGATGACGAAGGTCTCCTGCACTTACTGAGGATGCGTCTTTCGGCACTGGGATTTTCTGTAACACCCTGCACAAATGGTCGCGATGCACTCGCTGCGGCACGGCAGGAGACGTTTGATATCGCTGTAACCGATCTGCGGCTGAGAGGGGAAGACGGATTGGAGCTGGCAGAGGAACTTCTCCGAATTCAACCCGGATTGCCTGTCATTATTCTGACCGCTCATGGCAGCATACCCAACGCGGTGGAGGCGATGCAGCGGGGAGCCTTTGGGTATTTGACCAAACCCTTCGACGATAAAGAGTTAAAAGCGACCCTTGATAAAGCATTGATCCAGTTGCGAATGACCCGTGAAATTCAGCGGCTAAAGTCGTTAGTGAAGGAACTATACGGCCTGGAGAACGTCATTGCCAGAAGTCCCGCCATGCAGCGGCTGTTTCAGCAGGTCGCTCAGATCGCCGACTCGGATGCGACCATTCTCCTCACCGGCGAAACCGGGACAGGGAAAGAGGTCCTCGCGCGAGTGCTTCACGCCAATAGTCGCAGGGCAAAGGGGCCGTTCGTTGCCCTGAATTGCGCGGCGGTCAGTGAAGGCCTCTTCGAAAGTGAATTGTTCGGGCACATTCGAGGGGCATTTACGAGTGCGCTGGCCGCAAAGCCGGGCCTGTTTCAGAGTGCGAATGGAGGCACACTCTTTCTCGATGAGATAGCAGAGATGTCACTGCCTATGCAGGTGAAGCTGCTTCGGGCGGTCCAAGAACGTGAGGTGCGTGAGGTGGGGGCAGGCTACGCGACGAAAGTCGACGTACGGATTATTACCGCCACCAACAAAGATCTTGCCGAATGCGTCAAAGCAGGAACGTTCCGTCATGACCTCTATTATCGAATATCGGTCGTGCCTCTGGCCATTCCACCCTTACGAGAACGGAAGAATGATATTCCGCTGCTGGCCCAGCACTTCCTCACGCAGAGTGTGAGACGTTCCAATAAGGATGTGCGTGGGTTTACCGCTGCGGCGATGCATCGGCTCATGGTGTATCCTTGGCCAGGCAATGTCCGAGAGCTAGAGAATGTAATCGAAAAAGCCGTGGTCATGTCTCGCCAGGATATGATAGTGCCGGATTTACTCCCGTCGGTCGGCCCATCGGCGGACATTGGCCTCAAACCATTGACTGAGGCCAAAGAAGAATTTGAACGTTCCTACTTGCGTAACGTGTTGCAGATGACTGGTGGAAATATCTCTCGGGCTGCTCAGTTTGCTGGGAGGTATCGGGCCGATTTCTACAAGATGTTAAAAAAGTATGGCTTGCATCCCTCCATGTTGAAAGAGCGTGTCGACTATGACTCAGGTGGTATCCCTCATGCAGAGGAAGAAGTCAAAGACGTCTAGGGTTAAACATGAGAATCTGCTTGGAACGGCCGGCTTACGAGACGCGCAAGTCTTCTTGTTCCCGCGTCGTGGATCTTTGTGATTCGGACCCCAAAATCTCTCCCGCTGACCCACCGCACGACGGCTTGCTCGATCTCTAAAGGTATTGTGTCCTCTGGGTGATCCATTCGTAGCGTGAGCTTCATTCCCAACTTGACTTGATGGTCACCCTGGATGCGGCACCCTCCTGCCGAAATATCTCGGACGATACCCTTTCCAAGAAAATCATCTGAAAGGTAATAACTGGAACTACAACGCATGACTCGCTGATAGGTGCGTAGCGTAAAATGCTTTGACATAAGCGGCACTCCTGCAGAAAGCAACGTTGTTCTCGGTCCTTCTAGCTATCGGAGGCACCAATGAGAACGACACTGTCGCTCCACCGCGGCGACTGACCCCGACCAGATTGCTGTTTGACAAATTGTGCCAGGCGGCGTTGTTCTTCGTGAGACGTGCGAATGAACTCAACCCCGAGCTTACAACCATCGACCCATCTGACGGCGGCAAGTGCCACGTTCAACGGCGTGGCACGATCAGGGAGAAAAAGCCGCAGCTGAATGTATTCGCCTGCGGTCATATTTTTCGAGCTTTCGAGGAGACACCCGGGTAGAGACAGATCCAAAATTCGTCCTTCACCGACAACGTTCTCACCTGCAAACATCACCGAGCAATCCACTAACACTCGTTGGCTATAGCGAGTCTGCATGGTGCTTCCTCCTTGCTGTGTTTCCCTCGGTTTGCCAAATTCAATGCTACTGGTGAATGAAACTATATGCCAATGTGCTGGTTGGGCCTAGTCCCCAGAATTGCTAACACTTTGGAGGGGGCGCTGCTGTCGGCGGGATACCTTAGCCAGAGGGGGCGCCGGCAATTCGGACAGTGTGGTAAGTGGTAGCCTGGCTTCACCGAAGCCACCAGGTGGTGGCGAACCAGAGGAGCGAGGCGATGAAGAGAACGCGACGGAATCACAGGGCGACGTTTCAGGCGCAAGTGGCGTTGGCGGCGGTCAAAGGCGACAAGACGCTGGCCGAATTGGCGGAGCAGTTTCAGGTCCACCCCACGCAGATCACCGAATGGAAGCAGCAATTGCTGGCGCGCGCGGCCGATGTGTTTGGTGGCACCAAGCCGCCGGCAGAAACTCCGGATCTCAAGACCCTCCACGCCAAGATTGGCCAACTGGCCCTGGAGAATGATTTTTTAGCCGGGGCGCTCACCAAGGCGGGCTTGCGGAGCGCAAAGCCATGATTGATCGCACCCATCCACTGCCTGTGCGGCGGCAATGCCAGCTGCTGAAGCTGGCTCGGTCCACTGCGTACTACCAGTCCACGCCGCTATCAGAGCCGGTGCTCGTGCTGATGCGGCGGATCGACGAGCTGCATCTGGCCCATCCGTTTGCCGGCGCCCGGATGCTGCGCGATCTCTTGCGGCAAGAGGGCCACGCCATTGGAAGACGACATGTGGCCACGCTGATGCGACGCATGGGTATTGAGGCCCTGTATCGGAAGCCGCATCTCAGCCGCCGGCATCCGGCCCATCAGGTCTACCCCTATCTCCTGCGCGACCTGAAGATCTCGCGACCCAATCATGTCTGGGCGGCCGATATCACCTATATCCCGATGGCGCGGGGCTTCGTGTACTTGTTTGCCGTCCTGGACTGGGCCAGTCGCCGGGTGTTGGCGTGGCGGCGCTCCAACACGCTCACGACCGACTTCTGTCTGGACGCGGTACAGGATGCTGTGAGCCGCTATGGCCCGCCCGAGATCTTCAATACCGATCAGGGGTGCCAATTTACCAGCCAAGAGTTCACGGGGCTTCTGACCCACCACGGCATCCAAATCAGCATGGACGGGAAAGGCTGCTGGCGAGACAACGTGTTTGTCGAACGGCTGTGGAAAAGCATTAAATACGAGGAGGTCTATTTACATGCCTACGACACCGTCGAGGCTGTGCACCAGGGCTTGGCGCGCTATCTAACGTTCTACAATCAGACCAGGCCACATCAGGCGCTTGGCGGCCAGACACCTGACCAGATGTACTATGAGAATCTGACAACACGGCGTGCGGCCGCGTAGTCAACAGTCCACCAGGCACCACTTAAGGAAGGCGCGAGACTGTCCAACCAACCGGAGCCACCTCTGCCAATGGGGCAGGGGATTTGAACATAACAGAGCAAAGTAGTAGTTAGGCCCTGATGCAAATAGTGAAGCGAAGGGAAAGAATGGAGCTGGCGAGAGGAATCGAACCCCCAACCGGCGGTTTACAAAGCAGTCCTGAGCCTCTTTCACCCCACCACTCCACAGCATCAGAACCACTGGAATCGCCTGATCCACCATTGGGTTAGGCGATAGTGCCATGTTGCGTGGAGTTGCTGTTCGAAACGCTAAAAAGGGCCGTTACGGTTACAATTTTGGTTACACATTTTCGAGGTGAGGTCGAACGTGGGCGGGAACGAAAAAGAACCGACGCAGCAATCGAGGCTGTCCCGCTCGGCCGGTGATGCCCGTGCGCGGGGTGGCGCAAGCCACCCGCGCAGGGGAGCCGCGCCAGCGGCCTCTCCTAAACTTGACAGGAGGACATTTCTCGGCGACCACACATGGCCTCACATCACACTACCTCCTGCAGGGAATGTCTGGTCCATCACGATTCATGATTTTGGAAAACAATGGGTCGAAATGTCTTGGGGAAGGTTAGACCCGATTCAAGGCAAGAAAGGAGAGAAAGGCGCATCGCGGAATAGAAAGATGAACGAGGCTCGGGCACGAGGCCGGGCCAAGAGCACCATTCGGAAGAAATGCCTGACCATCGGAGCCGACCATCTCGTGACCTTGACCTATCGAGCAAATGTAGAGGATCGAGACCGCGTGTTGCACGATCTAGGGCGGCTACGGCGGGCGCTTTCGCGATCGGGCTGCTCTATGCCCTATGTGGCGGTCCTGGAACGGCAACAGCGTGGGGCGCTGCATCCTCATCTCGCAGTGAAGGGGTTTCAGGATGTGCGGCTCTTGCGGCGCTGTTGGTACAGGATCGTCGGGAACGGCCAGGGGCAAGTCAATGTCCGAGGACCTCGTCCTGGCTGTTCTCCCGTGAAGCTTGCGCGTTATCTGTCGAAGTACATCAGCAAGGATTTCGACAACATGCCGCGTGACTTTGAGGAACACCGGTATTTTTGTTCGTTGGGCGTGAAGGTGCCAACGCAAAAGCATGAGTTTGTGCTCGACCGAACGGCAAAAGACGTTGAAAGAAGAATGTATACCCTCATACGACAAGAGGCATTGCGTCGCGTCGGCGTGTGCTGCCGTCTTACGGAGTGGATAGGTGGGTCGGGCACCTATGGATGGATTGCGGGTTTTGAGGATGCCTCCATACGATGGGATAACGGAAACGCTGAACGGGTGCCAATTACTCCAAGCTCATGACGCACCGCGCCGGCGCTTGCCGAAGTGCGGGCGCTCCTATGGATCTGGGGGGTGTCGAAGACTCCCCCCAGAGCGGTCCGTCGCTTACCTGGTCGCCTCGGTCACGGTGGTTGGCTGGAAGTCAGGGCCAGACTCTCGACCAAAGAACTGTCTCCACAGATCGTCTGCACACGCATCCCCCAAGGTTTGCAGGGCGGCTTTTAGAGCCGTGCCCTTGTCATCCCCGGTAATTTCATCACGATTCAATGTGGGAGTAAGGGTTTGATCTTTCGCATACGTGCAAGTTCCTTCCCAAACTATCTTCTGATCGTGAAGACGAACAAGTCGAGCTCGTCCTGTGTATGAAGGGCGGTAAGTACTATGGTCAGATGACAATCCGCCGTATAACACTGGTTCAATACTCCACTTCTGTGTCTTAAAATCAATCACATATCCTTCATTAAATTGTTCTTGTAGTCTGCGTGCGCTGTCGCTACTCATCAACTGTGCGGCTGGAAGAGCCGTCAACTGCAGCTCTCGTTGCCACGCCCTAAGGAAACGATTCTCGATTTGAGTGACCGGATCCATGAGTTGAGAGGCCGAGATAAACTTAGCTCCAGTCTCTCTAGCCTCGTCAAGTTGTAGTCCTCCCTCTATGGCGCCGCCAATTCCACCAAGCAGAATTCCCAAGGCTATACCACGGCCAGTTTGCCCACCTATCCAAATAGTAAATTTTTCTGGATCGTAATGAGCAATATGGATTTTAGTTTTGCCCGACAGATCGTTCACTGCTTCAGATGGCGCAGGTATCCGAGTCGTGCCGCAACCTGCTAAGAACACAATAGTCAGGGCAACTAGTATCCGAGAGAGTCGCATTCGGAACATCGTTCTATGGCCTTTCGCAAAGGTGTTGTGTTTACTTGTATTTCACGGCGATGCCGCTCACTGATGTGCATGTGAAGCTGTAGACGTTGTAGATCGGAATGAAGCCATACAAGCTGCTGGAGACGGTCACGTTGATCAATGCATCACCACCTTTTTGACTGAGTGCTTCGTCCACAGCTTTTGAAAAGCTGGAATCACCGAATGGAATAACGGCAAGGATGAAGTGCCGACAGCCAGATCCTTCCACTGGTCCAAGTTCCTCAAAACTCACACCCGACTTAAGTCTGTCTGCATTATTGGCCGAAGGTTTCGTGACAATGCCTAAGTTTCCGACCGACGTACAGCCGCTCATCAATGCGCCCCCAAAAGCAAGAAGTGCGCACAATCTGAACAAACGTTTCATAGGGCCTCCGGTGAGAATCAATGTTCTTGATGTCTTCATAACCCCTCTGCTAGACGGGTCAGTTTCCAAAGTGGACGGCAAGTCCACCCACGACATGACTGACGTTGAAGGTATATCGCTCATCCTGGGTGGCACCGGTAGAGCTTGTGAAGCCGAAGGTTTGGGTGGCGTGCGTAAATTTATACTCCGCAAACAAGGAGACGCGTTTGGCAAGGAAGACGTGCATGCCGGCGACGGCTTGAAGTGCTAGATCATAGTCTGATTTTCCGTTGGAGCCGAACGACGATTTTTGAACGCCTGGCCCTCCCCCGAGATATGGATAGAGCCGACCCTGAGGAAACTCAGCTGATACATATATCGGCAGACGGAGTAAGAGGTTGGTCGCGACGATAGTGGCATTCACATCCATGTTGCTACTCCGGCTAGCCGTCGCGACAACGGGAATCCCATTGAGTGTGCCATTTGCTTGGAACCGCCCAGCCTTTACGTCTGGCTGATAATTAGTGACATCCACCTCCAGCCCGAAATCCAGGCCGGTTGACCGTCGTAGCCCAGGAAACCAGACACCGACTTTTCCTCCCAAGGATTTTGAGCTGCCGAAGTCTTGATCCAAGACTGTAAGATTCATTCCGGAATTATTGACTTTCGCATCGGTTTTCGATGGCAACGTCATCCCGCCGAACAGTGCGATATAAGGATCGACTTGAGGTGTGAGACCGTTGTCTTCTGCGCAGGCAATAGGTACTGACCATGCCAGCGTGAGAACCAACACACTTCCACTCAGAAACCGCATGGTGAACATAACGAGTCCTCCTCCGAAGCTGGGGAGAGACTACTTCGAGCCGCATCAAGGCAACTAGTAGTCGAAGGGGGGAAGGCACTCTGCTATCGAGGAAGAACTTGAGTATGTAGGGCTTATCCGACGCGCGTGGATCTGCCCCCTCCTCACCGGACAGCGCCGTGGTTAATGAGGCTTACAAAAGTTTATGAATTGACTTTGATATAGCGCTTCGCTATAAACAAATTAATATAACGGAGGGCTATAAATGAGTCCTAAACCTAAAAACACGCCGCATCGAGTCCTATTGTCGTTGCCCACCGATCTCTATGAAACGATATCGCGCGTATCCGCTGCGATGGAAAAACCACGTGCCGAAATTATCCGCGATCTGCTAAGTGAGCAGCAGCCGATCCTCGAACACATGGCCACGATGTTGGAACAAGCAAAAGCGGGTAAGCTCGATCAGGCTATGAAGGGATGGAAGAAAATGACCGGTGAGGCGTTAAAAGGCCTTGGAGTAATCATGAATCCGCCTGAGCTTAAGAAACCCAAACTAAAATCCTAGCGGTGATTAGCTCCAGTGTGAAAACAATCAGTTCTAAACGAAAGGGGGTGATGGAAATGTCAGAGGAAGTATTCAAACGGCTGTATTCGGTCAGAGAGGCGGCTCGATACCTCGGTATCAGCCAGTGGGCAGTTCGTCATCTCAACTGGTCCAGCAAACTGCCCTGTGTGCGGCAAGGACGGCGCGTCCTGTTCGATATTTTCGATATGGACCGCTTCATCGAAAACAATAAGCGGGAGGGGCATCATGGGGATGATTTACCGACGCAAGAAACGCGATCCGACGACAGGGACTTTGGCCGAACAGGGCCCATACTGGATGAAGTATTACGTTGAGGGCAGACCTATCCAAGAAAGCACAAGGACCAGTGATAAGGACCGAGCAAAACGAATTCTGAAAATTAAGGAAGGGGAGATAGCTGCAGGGCTATATCGTGGGCCCAATATCGACAGAATAAGCTATGAAGACTTGGCTGCCCTCGTAAGACAAGATTACGAATTGAACAAACGTAAGACTGGAAGGCGGGTCAACGAGTACCAGAACCATTTAGAGCCATACTTTCGAAAGATGCGGGTGTCTGCCATTACCACCGAGCGAATCAAAGGCTATATCGTCAAACGTCAAGGGGAGGGCGCAGCAAACGGCACCATCAACCGGGAAACAGGATTTCTGAAGCGAATGTTTCGAATGGGCTTTCAACAAACACCTCAACTGGTCGCTCGGGTTCCCCATATTCCCCAGCTCAAAGAATACAACATTCGATCAGGATTCTTCGAGCACGAGGATTTCCTCGCCCTTCGAGGCGCCTTGCCTGATTATGCCCAGGTTGCTGCGACTCTTGCCTACTACAGCGGGATGCGAATGGGGGAGGTCTGTTCGCTGCAATGGCGGCAAATCAATTGGACGGAGGGAAAGCTATTTTTGCAGGCACAGGATACCAAAACCAATACGCCCAGGGTTCTGTATCTAACGGGCGATCTTTACCGGGTGCTTTTGGCTTGGAAGACACGCTGCGACCTCAAATGGCCTGGTTGTCCCTGGATCTGCCATCGTGGAGGAATTCGCCTACAGAGTTTGAAGCATTCTTGGCGGAAGGCGTGCGAGAGGGTCGGCCTCGGGGGGATGGTGAAAGATGAGAAGAAGAAGCATTTGGTATGGGTAGGTAGAATCCCACATGACTTCCGACGTACTGCTGTACGGAACATGGTGCGAGCCGGAGTGCCAGAAAAGGTGGCCATGTCCATTTCCGGCCATAAGACTCGAAGCGTGTTTGACCGGTACAACATTGTGAATGAGCGGGACCTCGAACAGGCAGCGCGTTCACTCTCTGCGTACTTTGAGCGTCAGACGGTTACACTTACGGTTACACTCGCAGAATTGCGAGGGGAGAGTAGTGGCTCTGTAAGCCGCCAACCGGTTGATTCGTCAGTTGAATTTATGGAGCTGGCGAGAGGAATCGAACCCCCAACCGGCGGTTTACAAATCCGCTGGTCGTCAGTTTTCAAGCCGATTGCAAACGCCGCGCCTAGAGCCTATTTCGACGCTATGGACGCGGCGTTTCTCTGTTTTGAGGGGGTCTGACGGGTCCGACCAGATCCGGGGTGTTTCGGGGTCATCTGTGAAGTCGGTGAACATTTTGTGAACACTTTTTCTGGCGAGAATTCCGGCGCGGCCTGGCTGCCATGCTCCTCTGTATGATGCGCGAGCAGTTTTCTGCCGGCCTCGACCAAATCAGCTTTTCTGACGATATGGTAACGCCGGTACACTGAATCAGTTTTGTGCCCGGAAATCGCCATCGCTACCTTACGCGGGATCCCAGCGTCTTCCATATTTGAGACGGCGGTCCTCCTGAAATCGTGAATCAGGGCGCCGCGATATCGTCGATTCCCGACCTCGGCGCCGTCGGGACGTTCCCAATGCCCCAGGCCCGCGCGCACACACGCGGTCTGCCATGCTGTCTTGTTTGACTTCATCGGCTTCCCTTTGTAGTAACAGACGGTCTTCACGTGAGGATAGGTGGCTTGTGTGAACACGTGCCACGACTTCAGTACCGTGTAGAGATCTCCTCCTAGCACGGCGACGCGTTGCTCTCCCGTCTTTGTATCGATGCTCTTTAATCGGATCTCGACCAGCTGTTTATTATGGTGAAATCGTACCTGTGTCCATTCGAGAGTGAGTGTTTCGCCGGACCGTGTACCGAGCCAGTATTCGATCGTCACCGGGACGACCACATGGGCGGGGAGGAGACCTCGGACCTTAATAAACTCTTGCCACGATCTCGTCCCGGACCGAGGCGGGGATTCCTTCAGGTCGGTCCATTTTGGAATATCATTGACGAGTCCGCGTTCATGCGCGATGCGATAGCCGCGCAGGAGAAATGACATCCGTCGATTCGTGCGCCCTGGAGAGAGTCCTCCCTGCCTCCATTCCTTCGCCCACACAGAGAGCTGATCGGCATCGATCTCATCGGCGCGTCGCGACGGCGCAAACGTGCTCCAGAAACTATGTAAATACTTGGCCCCGCGCTGGTCCTTGTGGGCGTTAGCCGCGTAGTCATCCACGACGAGTGCCACAAGGTCCGCGATCGTGGTCTCTTTTTCTATCCGTATACCGTGAGTTTGCGAGTAGAATTCTTCGCGAATTTTTTGGAGGATTTTTTCGGCGGTCTCACGCGTGCCACTCACTTTGAGACGAATATTTCTCCCGCGCCTGCCTTGGTTCCATGTGATGAGTTGCCTCTTGTGGCCGATGTTTTCAATCTGTCCGCCACGCACGTGCTTGCTTTTCGTGTGCCTCATCTCGTCGCTCCACTTCAGTATCAGTAAGGGGTCCGGCGGCATCGATTCACCGCCGGACCATGACGCCGCCTGCTAGTGCCGACGCGGCCGCGGGGCGGCATCGTAGCACACCAGCTTGGCCTCCTCCCAGGCCTCGAGGTCGCACACACGGACCCGCCATTGTGCGCGGGGCCCGTTGCCGAGTTTGAGCGCGCGGATCCCATCCGGCTGGCCCAAAATGGACCTCCTGAGATGGTCCTCCGTGATGGCTAAACGCGCGGCGACCTGCGAGACGGTGAGATGTTGGCCCGACGACTGTTGATGAGGCATCGCGCCTCCTTTACTGATGAGGGTGGGGGAAACAGCCCGCCGGCATCAGGCGGTTGCCCTTGTCGGGGCAAGCGACGCCATCCGCGCGGTCGCGGGCGATGAGTCCTTACAGTGTAGCAGGGGAGGAATGCACGAACGGGCAGGAACGGCTACCGAGCGCGCCGAGGTGCCTGCTTAGGGGTTGCTAATTTAGCTCGATCGACTTCAGCCACCTTCCTGTTCTTCGGTCTTATCAGTGGAAGAATAAGTCTTTGCATCTCATTTCTTGCAAGCACTTCAGTATCCAACAACCCCCGTCAGCAAGTGCTGTTACCACGAGATCAAATCGCGAAGCAGTTGCATTGCCTCAATCTAAGTTTACCAAGCGTTCCACCGCCCCGCCTCGACCGAGGAGCTCTGGATCCCCGGCGCCCAAGAGCCCCCCGCTGTCCAGCCAGTCGCGACTGGCTCTGGAGTCACACCCGTCGCGACGGGTCCTGAGGCAGCATGGGCCGAGGGCCACAAACAAGCCCTGCGCGACCAGACTCCCCCAGCTCCCCATGACCGCGGCTCCATCATGGCATCTCCGGCCGTTGCGGCGCGTGCGTGCGCTGGGACGCGGATTCCGGCCGGTGTGGCGCACGGCTACTACACTGCCGCTGCCTACAAACCCGCCTGCTACGACTACGATGAACAGCGCGAGGAGCAAGAGGGATGCGGATGGCATGCATCCTCCCTCTTGCTCCTCGCGTGAACCCTCGCGCGAACCTGCCACCACAACGCGTTTAGTGGCGTGGTAATTCCCGCGCTTCTGATCGCCCGCTTCGCATCATGTTCTGTAGTTGCTGGCAATCTCGCCGGCACGGAACAGAGAGTGGGTATGAAACTCTATATCGAATTAAACCAGGGCGAGCAGATCCACGGCCAGGCGTATGGGTATATCGGGAGGAATGAGACCGATAACGACGGAGAGGATATCGCCGGCTACTTCTTCACCTGGCTGGGAGCGACCGCTGTCGTGACGACCCAGGCGGAAAAAGAGGCGGTCCTGGAGTCGCTGGAGTTGGACGAGATCACGCAGGCGGACGAATGGATTCCCCAGGGCGAGCCCTACGACCTCCTCGAGAAAACGCTGGACGAGATCTTGGCGGAGCAAGCCACGTATTACGTCGTCGAGTGCGAATACGTCGGTCCGGACCCAGACCAGCACACCAATACCCACACCTACGAGATCACGACGACACCGCCGCGCCTGAATATGAGTCACGAGATCTGCACCGACGGCTGGCTGGGGACGACCAATGACTGGTCCCGGACGGCCCATGATGCGTTCGAAACCAAGGCGGACGCCCGCGAGTCGGTTCAGGATCTGTTGGCGGGCGAGGGCTACCGGGAACAGGACCTCGCCTCGCACCACGTCGCCGAGGGCGTCGTGGCCGTCTATCTGGTCGGGCGCCATGAGGCGCTGAACGCCGAGGCCAAGGACGAGGAAGGGGACGAGGCGTAGGAGTTGGAGGCCAAGAGGGAGGCAGCATCCGATCATCCTCCCTCTTGCTCATTCGCGTGAAGCCTCGCGTGAAGATGACAGCAACACTCGTTAGTGGCGCGATCTTTCCCGCGTTTATGTGTACTGGATTCGCATAATGATGAGTAGATGGTCGGCAATTCCGCCGATCAAACAAAAGGTGAGGCGATGGAAAATCAAGTGAACAATGCAGAGAAGGCCCAGATCCTGTCAGACGCGATCTTGGGCACAGACGTGCCGGTGGAACAGCTTTATGGGATCGTCGATGTCGTGAGTGAGAACCGGGCGGCTCTGGATGACGCGGGGGAATTCGAGGAACTGTGCTGGTCACAGCTGGATACCGACGGCGTCGAGGGGGAGCGGCTGACGCTCTTGAATGAGGCTCGTCGGCTCTGGCGCTACCCCGCGATCCGGGCAATCGCGATCGAGACGGTCCGGACCCGGTGCTACGAAGAATTGGCTTTGAACGACGTTGAGTAATTGAGGAGGGACACGATCATGAGCATGAGCAAGCGACGGTTTGAAGAATGGGAAGAGAAGCAGATCGTTAAGCGGGCGCTCGAAGAACGGAAGAAGAAGACAGAGGAGTCGGTCAAGTGAAGACGCTGACTATCGAGCAATACCGGACGGCCCAGACCGTCCGGATCGCCCGGCAGGCCGAACAGGCAGCCTACTGGGCGGCCAGGCATCTGGTCGAAACGCTCCTGGCGGCACGGATGGCCGCGGGAGCACGGACAATTAACCTACCCCCGATCAACTACTGATGAAGGGAGAGACGATCATGGCGGACAAGAGACAAGCATTGATGGATCACATGCAGAGCACAGGAGCACAGCTCCTGCGGTCGGTCGTGCTGGAGACGATGCGGTTTGAGGCGGCCGAGGCACTGACCATCCAGGCGCCGGCGGGGGCCGAGACTGACGCCGCGACGATCGCCCAGGCGATGGCCAACGGAACGTCTTACGGGACGATCCTGGGCATGCCCGAGGTCACTCGCTGGCCGGGGCTGTTAGACCGCATGCGCGCCGAGGCGATGGAGGAGCGCCGGGTCCGGGGTGCCGTGATTCTCGATTTTGATACACGCCACGGGGACGTGAAGATCCTCACTCGTGATCGTGGGACCTATATGCTGACACAGTCGCACCCGAGCTATAGCCGCACTTCTGCGGTATTGACGGAAGATCAGACGTGCGCGTATTTGCAAGCGCGGGGCACGACTCCGGCATTTATCGATCTGATGACTGACCCCGAGGCCTGGTCGGAGGAGAAAGTGCGGGGCCGGAGCTGGTTTCGTGAGCATCTTAAATAGCCGGACGGAACCCTGATAGAGAGAGCCACCAGTAATTATTCGTGAGAGATAAGGGGAGGGAGCGATGACGACAGCAACACAGGACATTGTGATTCATTCGAGCCGCATCTCGGTGCTAGAGCCGGAGACGGCGCTGGCGCCGACTGACGCGATCCGCACCGAGATTAAGAGCCTCGCGCGAGAGGTGAGCTCGAAGTTCCTCCGCCTCTCGCAACTGCTCCGGATCGTCCAGCGCGACGGGCTCTATAAACGGTGGGGCTTTGACAGTTTCGAGGCCTGGATCGAGCAGGACGACGTCCTCCACCCAGAGACGGCAAGAACCTTCGTGGCGATGGAAAAGACTCTCGTTGAAGAGGCGAAGATCCCCCGCGAGATGTTGGCGGATATCGGATGGACCAAAGCCAAAGCTCTGGTCCCTCTACAGAAAACGGGCCGCTTGGCCCCGAAGCGATCAGAGATCCTAGAAAAAGCCAAGAGTTTGCCGACGAATCAGTTCAACGACTATGTTCAACAGGTCCGGGTCGGTGCGATCGGTGGACCCGTTGCGACGGGCGGACAGGCCGTGGAGCCTTCCCGCCGGTCCGTGAATTTTTTCTTGTCGGCTGATCAAGAGGAGGCGATCACCACGGCGCGCCGCCTCGCCGAACAGGCGACTGGGAGCCTGGATCCGGGCTTTCAGCTCGCCAGTATTTGCCAGGATTACGTCTCCTCCGTAAGTGAAGACGAAGCCAAGGCCCCGGACGCATGGCGAGCACGACGGGTCTCTATGTTATTAGATGTCCTCGTGAATCATTTTGGTCTGGTCGTCGAGGTTCAGGGAGCGAAGAGTCTAGAGGGCCAGCGAATTCTTCAGCTCGTCAAGGGCAAGCCGATCGACGGCGCCCCAGTCATGTAAGTTCTCTTCTTCTCTCTTTTCTCCGGCGGTCTCTACGGCCGCCGGGGCGCCTCCTTCCTCCTCTCTAAATAGCAACCCCCGCTCGCCGTATCTTTGACCCTGGGAGATCCCCCACAGTCAAAGAGGTCTACGTGCGCCCTGAACAACTCGCCTTTTTTGCCTCTGATACCCGCGCCCCGCTTCAGGAACGCGCACACGCGCGTGCGGAGCTCGAGTCGATCTACCGCCCGACCAGTTCGGAAATGCCCTCACAGGCCGACGTCGCCATGATCCGGGACGCCGTGCTTGAGTGGCAACAGGAAGAGCAATTTGCGAAGGCCCAACAGTTGGCGCCTCGTCTCGTCAGTCCTCGCGGTCCGCGTGAGCCTAAGTCCGTCATTGTCGACGAGATGAGTGGCAACGTGATCGCCGGTGGCTATTGGGAACGGTCCGGCCTCTACGGCACCGACCACCTCCGCCTCCTCGTCGAACAGATGCCGATCATTAACGGCGCGATTGTGCGTCGACAGAACCAGACCGGCCGATTTGCTCGCAGCTACGAACGCGGCCGTGATCTCTACTTTGAGGTCCGTCGCTCTGATAATCAGGACCCGGGACAAGGGAAGCGCGGACGTGAGGAGATGGCCTTGGAGCAATTCGTGCTCCATAGCGGCTGGGAACGACACCCCGTCGCAATGGCTCGCCTTGGCCGCGAACCCATTACCGCGGTCCTCCGTAAAGGTGTGCGCGACCTCTTAACGTATGGGTGTTGGGCGCTCGAGACCATGGGCACGCGCAACGGGCGGATGATCGACGGACTGTCCGTGATCGACGCCTCCACGATCCGATTCGCGTCCGAGCAGGGCTACGATGGGGACGATTCGATCATTGCCGTGCAGGTGATTAACGGCATTCCCCAGACCGCCTACAGCTACCACGATCTCGTCTACACGCTCCTGGATCCGCGCGCCGACGTGCGCAGCGGGGGCTACGGCTACGCGCCGCCGGAAATGATCGTGAAGATCTGTACCGGCTGGTTAAACGCGATGAATTACAATATGGCCGGATTCGATAAGAACGCGATTCCAAAGGGGTTGCTGACCGTCGTCGGCTCCTACGATGCCAAGCAAGCCAACGCCTTTAAGAGGCAGTGGAACGCGATGGTGAAGGGCGTGAATAACGCCTGGAGCCTGCCGGTCCTCTTTAGCGATAACAAGGACGGCGGCGCGTCGTTCGAGCGGTTCGGCATCGAATTCGACGAGATGATGTTTAGCAAATGGATGGTATGGCTCACGTCGATCATTGCTCTTGTCTATGGCATGGATCCGATCGAGCTCCACAGTGAGAGTTTTAGCGCGGGCCGCTCGAGTTTGTCTGGGAGCGATCGCGCCGAGGCGCTCGCGGACGCCAGAGACACCGGGCTCGAGCCGCTCCTTACACTGATTGAGGATACCTACACGAACGGGATCCTGGCCCGGATCGACCCGGACTTCATTCTGCGGTTTAACGGGCTCCGGCCAACGGACATGGCCTGGGAGCACGAGGTCCAGAAGCTCACGATGAGCGTCAGGCAGCTCAAAGAGCGCGAGGGCATCGAATTGTTAGGCGAGGCGTGGGAAGACGCGCCGCTCAACCCTAGCCTCCAATCTATCTACCTCCAACAGCTCCAGGCGCAGCAACAGCAACAGGCCGCCGAGCAACAACAGGCCGGCGGAGGCGCCGGACAACCCGGCGATCAACCCCCGGGCCAACCCGGATCCGACCAGACCACAAGGCAGGGCCAGGAGCAACAGGGCGGCAACGGCCAGCCAGTCGCGACTGACTCGGAGGCTCCAGAGACCGCCGACCGCGACCGGGAACAGTAGCCCGTCGCGACGGGTCCTCACGCCAGACAGCTCTCTTCACACAGCAAGAGGGAGGCGGCATCGCATCTTCCTCCCTCTTGGCCTCGCGCGAAACTCCTGCCAGAAATCAACGCGGTCTGTCCTGCCAAATCGTCCCGCCACGGCCGCCGCCGTCGCATGTTCTCACCATAACAAGGAGGTGAGAGATGGGAAAAGAAACGTTACCGGCGCCGGAGAAAGAATATCTGAAATGTCACGTAGTGGGTCCACTCCAGACCTATAAAGGGGAACGGTGTCTCCCGGTGGTCTGCAAGCGATGCCCCAAGGATCGCGCCGAAGTGCGATTAGTGAAGTATGATCAAGCGTTTATCGATAAGGGCGGCAAATATTGTTGTGGATGCAAAAATAGAGAGATCTTTTCGCTCCCAGATATCGAATATCCAAAATGTGTCGTGGTGAGTGGTCTGCTGGATAAAGAGGGGCGCCCGCATACGCACGGGAAAACGTATATCCAGGTTGTCTGCTTGGCGTGTCTGCCGGATCGCGCACAGCCTCGCCTGGTTGAATTTACTCACGCCTTTGTAAATAGCGGAGGATCACGGTGTCGATCATGCGCGAGCGGGAACAATAGGTTGCAGCATGGTATGCGCGAGACTCGCACTTATCGATGCTGGCAGGGCATGCTGGCCCGTGTTAGGCATTACCCGTACTATCTCAAGAAGGGTATTGGGCTCGAAACGCCGGAGTGGGTCTCGTTCCCCCGATTCCTGCAGGATATGGGTGAAATTCCCGACGAGAAAGTATCGCTCGATCGTATCAATGGCTCGCGTGGATACGGGTGGATCATTGGTCCTGATGGACGGCTCGTGCTCAATTGTCGGTGGGCGACCGCCGAGGAGCAGGCGAACAACATGTGCACGAATGTAATTATCACGGTCGATGGCGTTTCGCTGACCGCGATGCAGGCTGCGAGAAAGTATGACGTCGGCTATTCAGCGTTCCTGGCTCGGATCCATGCCGGCGAATCAGGCGATGATGCCATTGCCGCGCTCAAAGCACGCGAGCACACAGAGTCGCTGGCAGAAATCGCACGGCGAGAAGGGATCTCGTATAATACGTTCCGGGCCCAGATCTTTCGTGGAAAGTCGGTGGAAGACGCGCTCGCATCCATGCGACGCCATGCCACCACCTAGGACCAAGAGGGAGGCGGCATCGCTTCCTCCTCCCTCTCAGCCTCGCGCAAACCCTCTTTCTCCACGCCGATCACTCCTCGCCAGCACCTCTGCGATCCTGTCCTTCAATACCACGCCCTTGCGTCATTCCTGAACCTATCCTCCACACTAGGACGCGCGAAAAACCGTCCCAGTCGTCCCACGCGCCCCAGTCGTGCTGGACGATTTACGATTAACCCGTAAGCTAGGAGGCATGCCTAATGGAACCCAATCAATCCCCCGACTCACCGATCACCACGCCGCCCCAGGAGCCCGCGCATGACCCGGCGCCCGTCGCGACGGCTTCCGTCAAGCCCACGCGCCCGTGGCGCGGCGCCCCAACACGTCAGACCGCGGACGGTGGCATCGAACGCTATTGCCGCGTTTGCCGGCAATGGCACCCGCTCGCCGCATACCGGCCCTACGTCGTGTCGGGCTGCGCGAACACGTTGTGTCGGACGTGTGAGCGGACCGCACGGCGTCTTCGGTATCTGCGGGACCAAGATCTCGAACGCACCCGCGCTCGGGATTGGGACCGCCGGCGGCGGGCGGCCGCGAAGATTCAACACCCCGTCGCGACGGGAGAAGAGGTAAACAGTGAAGCTGACCATTCAAGCCCGGGAGCTGACCCATGCCCTTAACTCTGTGATCGGCGGGACGGACGGCCGTGGACCTATGGCCTCCGTCCTTCTCATGATCGACCCTCTCGCTCCTAATACCCTCACCCTCACCACTACCGACAACGAAATCGCCTGCCGCGCCTCGGCGCCCGTCGCGACGGCCACCCCCGGCCGGTCCTTGCTTCCGATCCGCAAACTCTACGACATCGTGCGGGCCTTGCCCGACATCCCGCTGACTATCACGATCATCAAGCACAACGCCACGCTTCTCGCGGGCTCCTCTCGCTACGCGCTCGCGGGCCTGGAACCCGACCAATTTCCAGATGTGCCTTCACCGCTCGTGGAGAACGGCGTGCAACTGGACGCGGCCCTGTGGCGTGGGATCCTCCGCCGCACGCTCTACGCGATCGGACAGACCGGCGCGAAATTCACGCTCCACGGGCTCTATGTTGAAATTGCCGGCGGCGTGCTGACGGCCGTCGCGACGGACGGGCACCGGCTCTGCCTGGAGACACTGGAGATCCCCGGGGCTGGCGATTTGGCGTGGTCCGGGATTATCCCCCGGAAGGCGATGATCCAACTCGCCAAGCAACTCGACGGCGTGGAAACCCTCACCCTCGGCATCTCCTATCAAAGGCTGGTGCATATACAAGCTGGGTCATACGCCATGACCTCTCGACTCATCGAAGGGACGTATCCGAACTGGCGCGCGCTGGTGCCCCAGAAGGCCGCGCCCAACGCGCTCACGGTCTCACGCGAGGAGCTGATCGGGGCCGTGAAGCGGGCGTCGCTGGTCACGACCAACGGAGTGATCGCTCTGGATTACACCGAAAGCGGGGCGTCGATCACGGCGCGGAGTGCGGAGCACGGGGAGGCGGAAGAGGCGCTGGCGGGGAGTTATATGGGGACGCCGTTTCGGGCCGGCTTTCAGGATAGATATCTCACGGACACGCTCGGCGCGCTCGACGGCGAGGCGGTGGTGTGTCAGCAAGACGGGCCAGCTGGTGCGCTGTCGATCGTGGATCCCGCGGGGCCCGCGTCGCGGGCGTATATCATGCCGATCCGGCTGCAGTAAGTTACTTCTCTCCCCATCACAAGGAAGGCCAGGTCATTATGGCGACACGACCCTGTCATCATCCCAACCGGACCCGCCGTCAACAGGACGCCCGCGTGCGTCAGGAGGACCGGGACACGCGCGGTCCCAAAGAACAACTGACTCGACTCGATGTTGGAGGATACAAGGCAGTCCGGGAGCGGACGAAGATCGCGAAGCAGACCTTGGCGACGAAGAAGGGGAAGGAGTAGATCATGGCGAAGAAACCGAACAAGCGACTCTCCTCCTGGGCGCGGCATAGACAGCGGATCGCTCCGACCGGGCTATTGGTCATTGTCGCCGCGGTGCGCGGAGTGCGAGGGGCGCCGGCGGACGCCTCCTACATGTATGCCGTCGATACGAGTCATCGCCGCCGGACGTCTCCACTAGTGATTCTCCCGCCGGTCTCGGTGCCCAAGGGGCACACCGTGTTACTCATTCCTGGACGATCGGAGGCGGGGGACGAGTCGAGCTATACGTTTTACCGTTCTGCTCCCAACGGAGATCGCTCAACGCTGCGCCCGATTGCGCACGTCGAACCTCTGAAGTCAGCGCACAGCAAGGTCATCGCTGTGGGGTATTATCGCGACGAGCTTGTTCCCTTGGAGTCTCGGGTCTCTGTCGTCCATCGCAGAAGTTTGCGAGAGAGAGGGAAAAGATCGCAGGCGGCGGCCCAGTGAGCGACCAGGCCGCCTGAAGAGGTCTACTTCGCCCGTTCCCGTAGCCGTTTGTCTCTCCACATTTCCGCGGTGTTATCTTCCTGGGGCTCGGCGTGCAGATGGTAGGGATTCACACAGAGCCTGACCACGCACTCATGGCCCAGGGTCAGCACGGGATTCAGTGGCCCGAACTCGGCGCAATAGGCATACCGATGGGCCTTATATTGGACGCCGATCGCGCTATACCGCCCGTAGCCGTCCTGATCGGGCTTGCCTTGCCAGATATGGCACCCGTTCTCATTCTTGACCCATTTCGTCTGAAACCGCGCCAGACACTCCTCATTCGTCAATTCCGGGTATCCCTCCCATCCCCCGTCCGGCGGCTCCACTTTCAAGGTCTGTCCCGCCAACTCCAACCCCTTCCGATGCGACTGTCGGCACACGTCCGCGACCACGCCTCTGATCGTCCCAATCCCTAAGACCAAATCTCCCTGCCGGCTCAACGCCTGGATCGCCCACGTTGCGATCATGGCCGGAAAGGACGGGGAGAACACCGCCTGGCGCTTCGGGACCGGGATGCTCGCGTCCGCCACCGGCGCGTCGATCGTGCCGGCCAGGTAGAGGTCCGTCGCGGCGTGATGTCGGACCGTGAACACTTCATCCAATCCGTCCGGACTACCCCACACCACGAGCGCTCCGTCTTCCTGGAGCAAGAACGCGAAGTTCTCCAGAGTCTCCCTGTCTAATCGCTCCTTGGCCTGATTGAGCAAGATCGCTCCCGCACTATGTGCGCTGATCCGATTCAGCCACTGTCGATCATTTCCGTCCAGCATATGCCCTCCCCATGGTTTCCTCTTGGTGATCCCTAAATCTCAACCTCTCTGGGCCGTATAACGGCCGAATGGGAGAGACACGTCCTGATGGTGAGGATGCGACGCGCTGCGTGCGATGCGGAACCCTACGTCTGCCAGTTTCACGCGAGTCCTGTCGTATTCCCTGTCAGAGATGCGGACACAAAGAATGCTGAAGGGGAGGGGAGGCTCCGAAGCTGAAGACGCTATGGACACGAATGAAGGCCACTGTGCAGGAACCCGGGCGTTATCTACGTTGGGCGCTCTAGCTGAATCACACGCAGAGCCTCTCGCTTATGGAGGCCGGCGTAAACTGGTGCCGCGGGAACCGGTGGGTGTGAAGGATCTGACGCGCCCGCACAATTTCGGATCGGTCGGTATCCGCAAATTAGGAGGGCGTGAAGGCCACGAGGACCCGGCAGAGTTCGAGTCGACCCAACGCGACTGGCTTCTTCAGAAAAGGCAATGGCCCCAGGTGGCGGCTAGTTAATCCTGCGGCTCGTCGGAGGCGCCCCACTCGCCGATCCCGTCCCAGCAGGTCAGCAGGTCGCCATATCGGGCGAGATGGCCGCGAGACAAGAGTCGATAGGCGACGGCCTTCATCGACGCCACGCCGCCGATGTCATGGAGTACCCACCCCAAACTCACGACGCAGAGCAAATACCCGCGGGCGTCTCGGGCCGCCATCGGCGGGCCGGACTCCGGCGGCACGAAGAACCCCATCGGCAACAACGTCACGATCCGGTCATATCCCCATTCGTGACACGCGTCCATCGGCACGTCCTCTTCGGCGGCGAACTGTTGATACATGTCGTCGTCAGCGAGATCCATCGTCGACAGAGTCATGCGGTCCTTTTTTCCTTTCTCGTTAGCCTCGTGGATACGGTCGGTCGTAGGTTTCGCCACGGAGCCGTTGGCGCTCCAGGGAGTCGGCAAGCGGGTGCAAGTGGCGCTCGAGCTTCGCGCTATTCTCTTCGATCTCCTTCGGCACCGATTGAGTCGGCGAGTTCTTCCAGGCCTGCTTCAATTCCTGGGTCGCGCGCTGATGTTCCGCGGTGATTCGAGCGAGGCTGCCCGTGAGCATGCCGGTAGTCTTCTTCTGGTGCTGACGTGCGTTCTCTGCCCACCAGGCCTGGGTCTGAGCATGCCAACTCCGTTCATCGGCTAAGATCTTCGCGCCTTCGATCGTCCATTGCCAGGGCAACTCCATAAGTAACGCCTGCAGCTGGTCGGCCTTCGCCACAGTTCGGGCCCCGGACGGCCAGGAGAGGGCGAGCGTCAGCGGCCCGGCCATCAGCGTGGTGGCGCCCCGGTGCGCGATCGTCCAGGCATGGACCGTCGCCCCATGGACCACGTCGCGGGCGTCCTCGGGGTGCCGCCCCATGACGGTCATGGTCGGCCATTCCACCCCGACTTGAAGTTGAACAGTCGGGCTGCTCGGAGTCGGGAGATACACCTCAATTCCATGTCCGGTCAGGGCCTCGATCAGAAGCGGCAAGAGAGCATGGTGAACGCTCTCAGTCGCGCCCGTAATCACTTGGCCATCAAGGTCAGCCGCGTGAGGGTTCAGGGTGATCCGGGGTCGCTTGGTCGCCACAAAGGCCTCGGCGATCTGCGTCGCAAACCGCTCAAGATGAGGCTGCCAGGCGCCATACGGACGCTCGTCGCCCCAGACCGGCGCGATCAGATTCACGGGAGCTGCCATCGTGGTCCGTCCCATCGGATCGGTCTTCAGCAGATACGCGCGGGACCGGGTGATGCCGTCCCAGGCCCCGCCCCAGAGCAACACGTCGTAGGTGTCGTGTTCGCTCACAACCCGGACCCCGGCCCGTTCCAGGCGGGCACCCAGCGCGCCCTGCATCGCCCGGCGGTCCCGGTAGGTCCCCATGAGCGCCTTCGACTCCGTCGGCCAGGTGATCGGCCCCACCGCCACCCGGTCGCCCTTCTGGATCGTCGTGAGCGCGGCGGCGGTCCATCGTTCAATCACCTGGCTCGCGAGAAACGCGGGCTCGTCATTCGCCTGCGCGTCCGGGGTGCCGAACAGGAGCCCGATCATGACCAGGAGGGGAAGGAGGAACGTGTGGAGCAGGACGGACATGCGGGGCACCAGGAAATACGCCGTCGCCGCCGGGCGGTCCAGTCCGTCCAGGCCATTCCCACACTGATAATCATCGTGGGTGCTTTGGAGCAACTGCCCGAGCTGTACCACCGTCTCGTATTGCTCGCGTGAAGAGAGACAACTGAACATGGCGACGTGCTCTTGAAGGGCCTGGGCTCCCACGCCGTCGAACTCCTGGCCCTGATACGGAGTGGCCTGCTCGATGGAGGGAGCGGCCAGCCATTCACGGACCTGGAGGAGGAGCACGTAGGCGGCCACTCGCTCACTTTCCGCGAAGGGGTCTGGGGCGGCGCCGACGGCTTCGATGGTCTGCTTGGCGTCCTGGATCATGTAGCCGGTCATGTGCGTGAGGACGGCGATCGGGGTGTTCATCGGGGGGACCTCCTGGGTGAGACGGGGAGGAAGTATGATAGCATGATATATATATATCATGCTATCCAAATCTGTCAAGGAGTAAGAGGGAGGACAGACGAAAAAAAGAGCAGGGACCGGCCTAATTGTGAGGCCGGATCCGTGCGAGAACAGACGGGTTGGGCGCGATCACTTGATTCACCAGGGAGGAACTAGCTATGGCACATTCAACACAGGATCACGCGAAGGAGAAGAACACCGGACCGGGGAAGGGATGGAAGACCAAGCAGAAGGCGGCGGGGGTCCGGCGGGACGCCCAGCTCTCGGCGCTCACCCAGATGGTCCGCGTGTTGGCAGGGGACTGCCTGCGACTGTCAGCGAAGACGAAAGTGTTAGAGGACGTTCTCGCGAAGCGGTGTGGGATTACCAAGGAGGACTTCGACGCCTCGACGGCGGCGGTGCTGTCGGCTGATCAAGGAGCGACCCCAACGGACCAGGCGCCGGCTCCACCGGCTCCTGTGCCCATGGGAGGTCCAACCCAGACGCCGGTGGTCGTGGATACACCCGTCGCGACGGGCGACGCGCTCGCAGCCGCCTAACGCGTCTTCTTCCCTCGCGCGAACCACTGCGTGAGGGCTTGGCGGACGATCTCTGATTGGCTCTGTCTCGTTTGAAAGGCGGCGAGGCGGAGCTGCTCAGCTAATTCCAGCGAAATATGGAACAACTTCTTGACAGGCTCGGTCTTCTTCGGTGTCATCCTAATAGCATGTTGTCCGGATAGCCTTTATGTCAATCGTTTCCTCATTCATCCCCTGATTGAACCCCTTCTTCCAGCTCTTGCGGTAGGGTGAGTACGTAGATTATTGATGGCTAAGAGGGAGGCGGTCGATGTCGCGGATATTCAAGGCGATTTTGGCGCGAAGTCGACTACAGCACGACTGGCACTGATCGCCAACGAGTTTGTCGTGTTCTAGTCGACTTCGTTCCTAGCAGCGCCCTGAATTCAAGAACTTACACGAGAGCGCTGGAACTCTTGCGGTGTGCTCTTGCGGATATGTTTAGAGCGATGCGTATGTGGCGCATTCTTGGGGGCCCCATGGCGCTCCCCAAGGTCGCCGTCCGACATCACCGGAGCACCTGCTGTCCCCCCTTCCCGGACCCCCGTGGCTTCTTTGGCCTCGCCTCTCGTCCGTTCTCTCACGCCAAGGTGCCCGCCTGGGCTGTCTCTTCTCGCTGCTGGCCTCCGTCTCTCTCTCACCTCCCGTTCTACCCCGCTGGCCTTTCTTGCCCTCGCGTGACGGCCTGCTGCTCTCTCTGCCTCTGATCGATCATCCTCCTTATCTCCTCCCTCTCGCGCTGTCATCTGTGATCCGTGGGCCCTGTGAGGCCGGGCGCTCATGTGTGCCGGTCCGGCCTGATGCGATCAGGTCGTGAGCCGTTCCCCGTGAGCCTCGTCCCGGTGAGCCCCGGTCTGAATGGGTTGACTCCGGTCTGTCCTGGCATCCCGCTCGCCGATCATCTTTCTCTCGTTCACGCGAAGGGTTTCACGCGAAACAGTCGCGACTGGCTGGATGGGTGGGAGTCCGGGTGTGAGCTGGGTCCGATCATGAGCCCTTCGGTTTGATGACCTCCCGGTGATGCTGTCCCCGGTGAGTCCTGGGTTCTAGTGAGACCAGGTCCTGAATGGATCCGTCTCTCGTTCGTTCCTCACAGGACGCAAAAGCGATCCGGGGGCGTGTGCCATTACCGACTCATGACGGAAGGACCGGGTCTGTGACAGCCTCTGCAACCTCTGTCTGAAGGCCACCTCGAAGCTGGGGAGCGCACCATGTCTTGCGAGCCCTTGACGGAGGCCATAGAGCAATCGCGGGATTCCTTGCTCGCGAAGGCAATCTGGATCTGGAGCCCTATACGATCCACCTCGAGCCGCTAAAAGGAAGCCAATTCGTGGCTCTCCGACCTCGGTCGGTCCGTTGATGTCCGGTTTGATAATGGCTGCGTGTCCTTCAAAGACGTGATCAAATTATGTACTGCCGCGATGGCTGCTCGCGCGAATGAGTATTGGGAGAGCATCACGGCCCTCCAGCCATCAGGACGGCGACGTCGCCCATCGCGAGGTTGGTGTCCCAGATGAAGAAAGACCGGGGCTCCTGGCGATCAGCGTGGAACAACATCGGCTTTGTGCGTGACGCCATGAACGTGAATGTTCCTGCGGTGATTCAAATACCGCTCGGTGTGTTCACGAAAGGTTGGGGCGGAGGTGGTCCCAGGTTAGCCGACGCCGTGATCACAATCTGATTGGCAGTGAGACGTCTACCGCTCTGATCGGCGGCGAGGCGCTCCGGGCTGACAGGCTACGAACGGCATAGAGTAGGGGATGTTGAGTATCGACTTCCAGGTAAAGGCTATGTGGAGCCATGGTTTGATTCTGGTGTAGAACGGAAGACGTACAATCCGTCGCGACGGGCCGATGATCTTGACCAGATTCCAGTTATCCAACTCGATTAGTCTTAACGTCAGCTACTGTGTGCCGCTTTATCGTCAAGGTGATGATCGCCAAGATTACGGTGGGCTTGGAGCACCGTGGCCCGACCTTCCTCGGAGCCGTCTCTGGGGACCCGGCCGGCTATGATAAAGCCTTGGTTGAAGGCACTGCCTAATTCACGCAGGACAGTGAGGGGAGATCGGCAAGGGATGGGATGAACCGTTTGTGGTGAGGGAAACGAAAATTTTGAGGAGTGGGACTACAGGCTCAGGGCCTGTTTGCCGATGATAGAGGGACAGGAGGACTTGATGATGGATAATGTAAAAGAAGACATGCTCTCGCTTGAGGCTGTCGTGAAATTGTTGTGGCAACACGACGTAGATTCGCAGGACCACTTCACTGCCGCCGCAGGCGGAGACTACGGCTTCGTCTGCGCTTGGGCACTGCCAGATGGCAGGTTTCTTGTTCTCTGTGAACACATCGGACATTCGAGCTACGCGTTGAGTGATCACTCGGACTACCTTGAGCAGTATCTGTTTCATCCGGGCCTCCTTGACGAGGTTGCTATCGCTCACAGGGCAAACGTCCTAGGAGAAGACCAGGTTGAAACCGCAGCGATGGATGATCTGGGTCCATTTGTCGTGTTGAGGACACGGCACTACGAGGTCGATGAGGAAGAATTCGAGAGAAGGGAATATAGCGACTGTGCTGGGGAGGATCTGCCGGGTGGAGCTATCAAGTTCCGTTCATATTTGGAAGCCCAGGCGTGGATTGATAGGGCCCCAGCCAGCGAACTGGACAATGACAATGATGTGCCATTGACTTACAAGATCGTTGCACTGCCCTGACCTCAGGAGGGGGTTGGCACTTGGGGGGGGCTCCCTCCTGCCCTTGTATCTGATCCGCCCCCATACTCGTATCACCCTCTCCGTGCGTCATGCATCCGAATTGACGCAGGGCGACTCTTCACTCACCGGTCTGTGAAAATAGAGTAGAAACCCTGGCTCGAGGCCATCGGAGACCATATACCTCCAGACCTTAGCCATTGACATGATGCCAATGTTATCAAAGGCTTATACAGGTCTGCCAAGATGCTCATCGGCTCATGGTGTTGGCCAATGGATAGCTTTCCCAATTGCGTCTCTTCTCATTGCGTTACCTCGCAAGCTGGGGTGATTTCGAGAAAGGAAAGGGGTATTCTTTCACCGCACTGTAGGTCATTCACCTTTGAACGGTCCTAAATGAATGGCGACTTCTTCTCGAAACTCGTTCTCAATCACGCCCATTTCCTTGGAGCCAATGATTCCTGCAGCGAGATGGATTGAGAATCGTGGGCTTCACCCGGATATCTTCCGGGCATTAGCCAATTCAACATCCTGGCGCATCGCTAAGACACCTATCAACGATTTGGACGATGAAGGGATGAAGGTCCTGAAAGTGACCGAAGGTCGAACAAGATTCGAGTAACCGTACAGGAGTAACCCACACTATGTCCGACGAGCACTCGCATTCCCACAGCGTGGTTGGATGGTTCAAGAAATTCGTTCGGCCGATCTTCGAAAAGTCTGAGCCAGCACCTGTTTTGGAGGAGCTGGACAAGCAAGCGTCCAGAATTGAAGAGCTAGAGCGGAGCAAAGGAAGCCTGTTTCCCATCTGTCTCCTGGGCCAGGCGGGCGTAGGAAAAAGCACTCTCATCAATACCCTGATCGCAGACACGGGTATCGTCGTGCCTTCAGGTGGGGGCACTGGTCCTCTTACCGCGAATGCCCTGCGGGTAATTCACGGCGAACGCGCGTCGTTTGTCGTGCGATACCATTCAGGAAAACAGGTTGGTCAAACTCGGTTTATTCTCGAAGCGGAGATCCAGCGCCAATCAAAGCATGAAGTCTCGCTGGCCCAACCAGAGGCTAGTGAAGAGCTGGAAACTATCGCCATCGAGTTGGATGCTGAGGAACAGAAGAAAACTCGCACTCAAGAGGCGATCGGACGGGCTTGCCTGCTCGTTGCCGGATCGCAAACAGCTCAGCGAGAATTAACCTATCTGGTCGACGCTTTGCGCTGGGTTTTGGGACAGGCACCAAAGTTCCAGACACAGATTCTCCCAGAGGACCTGGACCGGCTACGGCATGCGCAGGAGGCTTTAACGCATGGGACAAACGATACGCCCCGACACTTTGATAGCTTGGACAATCCAGATTTTGGGCATCGCCTGCGTGATCATGCGTGTGGTTTTTTGGCTCCGCTAATTCTGGAAATGTCTATTCACTGGCCGTCGCCTCTGTTGCGCGATTCCTTGGAACTGATTGACCTCCCCGGGATCGGTATTCTGAGTGATGCGTATGCCTCGGTCACTTCGGATTACCTCCGCAATCGGGCCAAGGCTGTAATGCTCGTCGTAGACTCCAGAGGCATTCGCCGGGAGGATGCGGAGCTCTTGAACAACAGCGGTTTCTTGAACCGGTTGCTGCATGCGGGCAATGACCTGACCTCCGATCGGGTCGCGTTGATTGTCGTCGCGGTAAAGATCGACGATGTGGCAGTTGAAAATTGGAGAAACGATAAGGCTCTCAACGGCACACCGCTCAAGAGTAAAGCACAACATTTTGCCGACCAGGTGGAACGGTGCCGAAACGATATTGCGCAGCGCCTGCAATCTTTTCTGCGAGAGGTTTGGGAGGATAACTCCGAGGGTAAACGTCTCGTGATCCAGTCCATCCTGGATAATCTGCAGGTATTCCCTGTTTCGGCTCCGCAATACCGTCTCCTGTGTGCCGATGATCCCGACGACGATAGACCGTTTCTCCCGGATGTCGAAGCAACCAACATTGTTGCTCTGCGCGTAGCGATTTCTGACGTCGCCCGGCAGTGTCTGACTGAACAAAGCCGACAGCGCGAGGAGACCCACCAACGTTTTTTCGGGCAACTGCGCGCCAGGTTGGAGGTCCTGAGTGCGCAGAGAAGTGAGGAGCGGAAGGCAGAAGCAGAAATTGTAACGTTCAGGCAAAGCTTGGAGGAATTCATGGCCCCGCTTCAGCGTGAGTTTGACACGCGTCGTGGGGGCTTCAGGAGCTTTCTACGGAAGACGATTCCGGCACAAATTGAAGCCAGAGTCCAAACTGCCTCCAGCAAGGCCAGCAAAGACATTCAAAGCTATCTTGGTAAGTTGCGAGATGCGCACTGGAAAACATTACAAGCCGCTGTGCGGAAAGAGGGGACCTTTTACGGTAGTCGTCATATCAATTTGCCCAATGACTTTGCTCTCCGTTTTGAGGCACCCGTCGCTGAGGTCTGGAGTCGAGAAATCTTGGTGGATATCCGGCGCGAAACTCGGGAATTTTCAGACTATCAATCTAGGGCAGTAACCGAGGTCCTTGATTGGGCTCGCGGGCAGGGCATTCGTGTGTCTACACAGCTGCTCGAAGCTTTGGTCGAGGTCGTCAAGCAAAACCGACAACAAGTGAACGCGGTGGGAAAAGAGGCCGTGGACGAGCTTCGTGATCAAGTGCGCCGCGAACTGATCAAGAAAATCGAAGGCCCAATCCGGCGCAAGTGCCAGAAATTCGTTGCCGACCAGAAAGATCATGGGATCGGTGTAAAGTCTCGCATCCTTGAACTGTTCGAGCAATTGGCAGAAGAAGTAGTGGACGCCGCCGCGGTTCCTGCGGTTAGTTTACTCGTTGAGAAATTCAAGGAAGTCGACAAAGAAATCTTGGCAGCATTCGGCGAGCATGGCGAGCCCCTCGGCGAGGCAGCGGATGCCCTGATTCAACGCCAAGAGAGAAACGTACAGCGCAAGGATGACCAGCTCGGGGTCGCGATTGAGTCAGCCTTGGCCGCCCTGCCTGGTGAGGCTACGGTACTCTCGAAAGGGCTCGCATGAGTTCTCATGTGGTTCTCTTTGAGCGCATTCCGCACGCCGTTCTCCGGGAGGCGAACGACTGGGGAATTCGTGTTCTTGATTTAGCCTCTCCTCCACGGCGTCTATGGGGAAGCCAGGCGGCCCTTCCGGCTCCGGTTCGCACCCATATCGACCCCTATCAAACGCAGCCCTATTCGCTGCCCGGGGAATTGCTCACCGCTCCATTGTCCGATGGGGATACGTGGAGCGCCATGAGCAAGCGGAGTCTCGCCCGGTTTGAAGCATTCTTCCTCGTCGCCGAAGACCCTCAGCGTCGCTTGGATACCAGGGAAGTCGTCACGCTCGCCCATCAAGTGAGTTTGGTTCGCCACATTATCGACACCCCTGGCCGCCGTCGGGTCCTTATTGGTGATGAAGTTGGCCTTGGGAAAACGGTCGTGGCTGGGCTCATCATCCAAGAGTTGCTTGCGGCCAATTCAGGGCTGAGGGTTCTGTATCTCGCACCAGCACGCCTGGTTGCGAATGTCGGTCGCGAGTTCAAGCGATTGTCCTTATTCTTCAGAGAGTGGAAGTCCCAAGATGGCGATGCTCGGCTCGAAACAGACAGTCGGATCATCGCCAGCATTCATCGCGCGGTGCATCCCAACCATTTTGAGCGGCTGCTTCAATCGCGCCCTTGGGATCTCATCGTCGTCGACGAGTGTCATCATCTGAGCGCCTGGGGCGATGGAGGCGTTGACCCTGTCAGGAAGTATCGCTTGGTTCGGGATCTCGTGTCCGCGCAGTCCGCCGAGAGTCGTTTACTGCTCTTGTCCGGGACCCCTCATCAAGCTCACGCAGCTCGTTTCGATAATCTCCTGCGGTTGCTACAACTGCCAGGCGAATCACAAGACGCGGCGGCAGGCCGTGTCATTTACCGCACCAAGGAAGATGTTCGCGATTGGGATGGCAATCCTCTGTTCCCACGGCGGCAGGTCAATCCGCCGATCGTGGTTGATCTTGATCCAGACCACCGGTCCTGGCTGGCGGACATTCACGGCTTTTTTCAGCCTCACCCGATTCCAGGAAGTCAGGCTGTACAGCGTGCGGCCGGCTGGAAGTGTGCGCAAGCCCTGCAATGGGCCGCGTCCAGTCCCAATGCCGGCCTCGGCTACCTTGTGCGTCAGTCGCTCCGTGCGGGATGGACCTTGGAACAAGCTCCGCTCTCCGAAGCGATCGCTGCATTGCGCCCGTATCGCTCGGGTGCTCCGGACGAACCCGTTGAATCTGTCTACGGGCGGCTGGTTGCCGAGATCGGTCGCCAGGCTTCTGACGATGATGTTGAAGATATTGAGGAAAACGTCGACGAGCTGAGCAGCGAAGTCGACCATGGCGCCCTGGCCTCGCTGATCCGACAGGGAATCAAGCTGGTTCGCTCGCCGCGCCAATTGAAATGGGAACGGCTCTGGCGCGATGTCCTTCAACCGGCCGGGCGGGAAAAGATTGTTCTCTTCGCCCAGCCCATTGAAACCGTTCTGGCGTTGGCTATCTGGTTACAAAACAAGACCGGCCAGCGGCCTGCGATCATCATTGGAGGGCAAACCGATGCAGAGCGGGATGGGGAAGTCGCACGCTTCAAGGATGCAACTGGCCCGCAATTCCTCATCTCATCCCGCGCCGGCGGTGAGGGCATCAATCTCCAGTTCTCCCGACGCTTGGTGCATCTTGATGTGCCCTGGAACCCGATGGAAATGGAACAGCGGGTTGGTCGCGTGCATCGGTTCGGTTCTCGCGAAACCATCCTGGTTGATACCATTGTGGTGCGTGATAGCCGCGAGACCCAAGCTTGGAGCGTGGCCCGGGAAAGACTCACGGCGATCGCACAAACGCTCGTTGCCCCTGACCGATTTGAGACCGTCTTCTCGCGCGTCATGTGCCTCATTCCGCCAGAGGAATTACAGACAGTGCTCATCAACAGTTCCGCCTCACCTTTGGCGGACAACGAGGTTCAGCGGTTATCGTCTCTCGTAGAATCAGGATTCCGCGACTGGCAAAATTTCCATGACCGCTATGCTGCGAACCAACGCCAGATTCGTGAGCAACCGGCTGGACTTGCTCGGTGGCGTCACGTTTCAGATTTCCTGACCCATTACGGTGGAGCTGAAAAAGCTATCGGCATTGCTAGAACCCGCTTTGTCCAACGTGATGGGCAGGTCGAAACGGTGGAACAGTCAGCCGATGTTCTGAAGCTCAGTGATGGGTCGCTGTGTTTTGTCGGTGACTTCGATGGCGGTCTTTTTACTGGCCAATCTTCCAACCTGGTTGGACCGCTCGGCTTGAACCTTCCACCCGTGGCTGAACTGCTGCGTACTTGTGCCAGCCCTGCGTCTCCCACTGGAGCAGCTCACTTACGTTGGGGCGACGATCAAAAGCAACTCCGTTCACGGCTCGGCCATGAGGTCATCTTTCTCGCGTTTGTTCGTCAGACCTTTCGGCTCGATTCCATCGGGGGCATCCACGAGGTGGGCACCGAATTGGCCGCTTATGTTGTGGGCCAAGATCAAACGTCCCTGCTTTCCCCCGAGGATCGCGCTGGACTTTTTGATATGAGTCGCTTGGCAACGGTTAGGGTCCGTCCTGTTGAGTCTCCATTGTTCGTGCGTACCGTGGCGGAAGAGTTACGGCTCATCAATGAATTGCGCCGTCCTTCCGAAGAGGACATCAAGCAGGGCCTGCGTTACGCGGTCTGGCCGATTCTCGCTTTGCACCTGAGCGCATAGCATTGGGGGAAGTCATGTGCTGCCTCACCTTGGACGCACCAAGCATTATCAGCTCTGAGAGGGAAGCGAAATTAGGAAACTAGTGCGATCTACTTGACCAAGCTTTGGGCGCCCGTGCCGAGAATGGCTGGCCTTGCTTCTTCCTTCTTCCCTCAGGTGAAGGTGCACACCCGCTCTTCCTCCTTCTTGCCTCTGACCTCCGGCTGTCTCTTGTGCTTTCGTCACCTCCCGCGCTCCTTTCTGCTCCTCGCGTGACAGTCTCCTCGTTGTCCTGTCCGCTTCCCGCTTCTCCTCCGATTTCCCATTACCTGTGAGCCTGCTCTGGCGGTGAGCCCAGGTCTGAACTGAGTGTGTTCCGGTCTGACCTTTCGTCCGGATCGCCGTCCGTCTTGTCGAGTTTCTTCACGCGAAGCCTTCCCACACAGTCAGTCGAGACTGGCTGGATCCGGCTCTGGTCCAGGTGCGCCAAGGGTCTGCTCGTGAGTTTCTCCGGCCCTCTGCTGTTCCCGTGTGTCTTTGCTCCCGGCCGTCGCGTGAGTCCGGGTTCGACGGGGAGCCAGAGTGTGGTCGGGCGTGGGTGTGTGCTATCTCACCGACTCATGAGGGGACGACCGGATCTTGGACAACCTGTGACGTTCCCGAAGCTCGAACCGGGGAAGCGCGGGCCGTCGGGCGTCGCACCTTGTGCTCCGCCCGGGAGGAAGGCAGAGGAAGGGAGTTAGATGGTGCATCTTTAAGAAAAAAAGATATGTCTAGAAACTCCGGAATGACGACGACTTACGAAGCCATATCCTCGGTTTCGAACTGGGTCGTTGGGTCACTGGGTGAGTCGGGAGGGGTCACCTGGTGGGTACCGACCGGCAGGGGTTGAATATTCTTTAGGCAGTACAGAGTAACCGCAAGAGGGTTTTCGATGGGTTCGATGAGGGAACTGCCACAGTAGGTAGCAGTGTGCTCCAGCTCGCCATTCCGTTTAGCGAATGTTTGGCCGAGGTCCGCCCACATCCCCGGAATTTCTTTTGCGATTTCGAGGTGCTTATTCTCAAGCAGGGATAAGTGATCCTCGGTCAATCGAATCAAGAGATGAAAATGTAGGGCTTGGTCTTTGCCGAACCGAATGTGTCTCTTTATCTGGCGTGATTTTTGTTGGCGCCGGAGTTTCCTGCTGGTTTTCTCATCGCTCCCCGTATCACTAAACGCAATCACCAAGGCGGAATCTTCGCGTTTGGTGGATTTGGCGAAATTCCGCCCTAAGAGCAATCGGTTGAGGCGCTTGGAAAATTCCCGCACGAGCTTGTACGCGAGGTCTTTATCCTTAGTTAGGTCACGCGAGAAGGTGAGAGTGCAAAAATGGGTGCAGCACTGATTGAGAATAAATTCGACCCACGCTCCCTTATAATCACGCGGGCCATACTTGTGCAGTTGGTCAAGAATCGTTTTCAAATGGCGCTTCCGGCGCATAGTCTGCAAGGAAATATCCCCTGGCCGAACGGATTTGAGCATTTGCAGGGCTCGCGCCCCCTTGTGCAGGGGGAATGCGTTCAGAGGTGTTCCTTCAAAAGGTAAATCCTCCACAGGGTATTGCGGAAATGGGGAAATCCAGATGTCCGTGGGCCCTATGGCCCGAAATCTGTCGTTAGCGATCCACCGTTTCATGAAGACCTTTCCTCAGGGAGAAACGCCCTGAATAAACACACGACGATTCGGTCCTGGGGCACGGATGAACGCAGAGGTGTGCTCCAGCGCAACAGGTGTCGCGAAAAGTCACGGGCACAAGTTATGTGCGGGACCGACCTTGCGGATCAGTCCAAAGTGGGATGGCGCGTTATCGGGCCATCAACGGAGAGCAGGCCTATCGCCTGGTCTGAGGTACCTCGCGCGACACGCGTTCAGCGTGAGGGGCAAGGCGTACTGCCCTGAGTGGGCAGCGGAAAGCAGAACCCATCCGTCATCCGAATGGATACTATAATCAACAATACCAAATGCCCATTGTCAAGCAGAGTGAACGATGAGCCGACAAAATGCTGGCAGGCCGCTGGGGGAAAACTGGGGGGTAGGGATGAAAAAGGTTAGACGCTGAATGGAAGCAAGGCAGCTGATCCTCAGAGGAACAGGTTGACTGGTTCTTTTGAATGTTATACGCTAATCAGCGTAATAGCGTTCCAGGGAGGTTTATGAGTCCGAAAGACATGACGACGTTTGGCCTCGCGATAAGTCAGGCTCGGAAGGACAAGGGGTGGGCGTTAAAGGATCTTGCTTCACGAGTGCTGCGCGAAGATGGGAATGCCATTTCACCGCAGTACTTAAACGACATCGAACATGACCGGAGAAGCCCTTCCTCCGATCATATGGTCAAGCAGTTTGCCGAAGCACTGGGTATCGATCGCGACTGGCTCTACTACCTTGCCGGCCGGTTCCCCGAAGACGTGCGGAAGAAGCAACTGTCTGAGAATGAAGTGGCCGAGGCGATGATCGCGTTCAGAAGTGGTCCGAAACCCAAGGGGCGACAGTAGTGGTGAAATACGTTCCTGATAGGACCGGTCGGTTTTCGCAGCGCCCTCATTATAGGGCAGAGGACTTGGATCAGGAGTGTGAAGATCTAATCCATAGCTTCCTGAAAGACTGTTATGGCGTGGCTTCATTTCCCGTTTCGACAAGCGATCTCACTCGTTTGGTTGAGCGCGATGCAGAAGACCTTGATCTTTTCGCAGATCTTTCGGTCTATGGAGCAGATGTAGAAGGACTTACTGAGTTCTTTCCAGGTCGGAAGCCAAGGGTGAAAATAGCTTCTCTCCTCGCCGATGATGAGCGCCGAGAAAATCGTCTGCGGACGACGCTCACTCATGAATATGGGCACGTCCATTTTCATGCCTACCTGTGGGAACTTGAATCCACTCGGGGCACATTATTTCAGGCTAAGCTAAACGGCAATAGACAGATCTGCAAACGAGACAACATTCTGGATGCGGCTCAGAGTGACTGGATGGAGTGGCAGGCTGGCTATGCCTGCGGTGCCCTATTAATGCCCGTAAGTCCAGTCCGCCGTCTTGTGGGAGAATATCAAGAGTCCAATGGGCTGTATGGAATCATTGGGTTAAATGATTCGCATGCTCGAAACCTCATTGAAGCTGTACAGGCCAGTTTTCAGGTCTCCGCTGACGCCGCCCGTGTACGGCTGAGTAAGCTGGGAATTCTCGGCGAAACGGGCGGAGGCGCTTCTCTCTTCGGTCGTTAAAGAAATACCCCATGGATGTTTGTGGTCAACGCTGTTTGCAAATTGATGTGATTCATGCTACGCTAATTAGCAGATGAGCGGATAAGCGTTATTCACAAAGGGAGGACAATCGCATGAGTAAGAGGCGAAATCAGCATGTGGTGCCGCATCAAGATGGATGGGCTGTAAAACCGGAGGACGGGCGGAGAGCTTCATCTATTCATGAGACGCAGCGAGAGGCAATTGAGCGGGGGAGGGCAATTTCGCAAAGCCAAAACTCCGAGCTCATTATTCACGGGCGTGATGGCCGCATCCGTGAGCGTGACACGCATGGACGGGACCCGTACCCGCCCAAAGGCTGAGAAGAAACCACAACCACATCCAAAGGAGCACGCACAATGACCGAAGCAAAGAACAATGAGAGCACCAAGCAGGGTCCCTTTCAGATCATCGTGGATCACAAACCTCATAAATGGGATGAGCCTTTTATTACTGGCCTCCAAATCAAGAGCCTCGCCGGTGTTGACCCGTCAACTTACGCTGCGTGGCAGGATGTGCCGGGACCAGAGGATGTTCTGCTCAACGACGATACGAAGGTAGATTTGCGCAAACCAGGTGCAGAACGTTTCTTTACCGGCAAGAAGACGACAACGGAAGGGTAGACCTATGAGTTATTTGCCAGAACCAGACCGTCAGTACCTAACTTCGAAAGGCATAATCTTCGAGGAAATGGAGGGGGACGGGAAAAAGGCGGTTGTTCTGAAGGAGCGTCCTCTCCCGGCTAATCGATACGATGCGAAAGTTGTGGATGTGTTGATCCTGTTGCCATCGAGTTATCCAGACGTAGGCCCGGATATGTTCTATGTCTTACCCTGGATAAAAATCTTCCCGGCGAACAGATTTCCGAATGCTGCCGATCAGCCCCTCGATTTTGGTGGCCAGAGGTGGCAACGTTGGTCCCGCCATAACAATGAATGGCGTCCGGGGATCGACGGAATGAGGACGATGCTCAAGCGGGTCGAGCATGCCTTGGAGAGTGCTGTGTGAAGAGTCACAGTCTAACCATTCGAGAAGAGCACCTTTTGCAGTTAAAGCATCATCTCCTACGGGATGATGCGTGCGAACGAGCCGTCTATCTCCTGTGCAATCAGGCGTCGATCGGCTATGACCCGTGGGATCGGTGCGCCCACAGCAAGTATCTGGTGGCGAAAGTCATCCCGGTTCCGGATGCGGAGATCCTTCAGTCGACGCCAGATAGGGTCACCTGGGGCACAGCATCTTTCGTGCGACTTCTCAAAGAGGCCGCGACGCATAAGCAGGTTTTGGCTATCGTTCACAACCATTCTGGGGGTATGGCGTCGTTCTCGTCACAGGACGATGAGAATGAACCAGATCTTGTGCAGTTGGCAGTCAACCGTAACGGTCCCGGAACGAAACTTATCAGCATGATCTTGACCAGTGATGAGACGCTTATCGGTCGAGTATGGCTATATCCCGCATATCGTGCCTATGAGAGTTTGGGCATGATCCAGGTGATAGGCGCCCAGTACAGATTGCATTATGCGGGACGTGGGGGTGGCGCTTCCATTCCGGCGCTCCACCGACAGGCACTCGCATTCGGGAATGCACTCAATGGCGATCTGAGAAAGTTAAGAGTCGGCATCGTAGGTTGCGGTGGGACGGGCAGTGCGGTTGCCATACTGCTGGCGCGGTTGGGTGTGGGGCAACTGGTGGTTATCGACAATGATATCGTGGATCAGACGAATTTGAATCGGCTACATGGTGCGCGGCAGGCGGATGCCGACGCAATGCGGCCGAAAGTCGAAGTTGTGGCACGCGAGATCACAGAAATGGGTCTTGGTGTGAGGGTTGTTCCCATTGAGACATGGGTCGGCGATCCGGGATGCCGGGATGCATTACGAGCCTGCGACGTCTTATTCGGCTGCACTGATGACCATGATGGTCGCCTTTTTCTAAATCGGTTCTCTTATTACTACTTGATTCCTGTGATTGACGTAGGATTGGCCATTGAGGTGGATCATGGCAGCCCACCTTCCGTGAAAGCGCTCGATGGCAGAGTAACCGTTCTCGGGCCTCATCATGCGTGCTTGTTATGTCGTGAGGTCATCAATCCTGAGACCGCGAGGGCCGAATCGATGCGGCGTGATGATCCTGCAGAATATGAACGGCGCAAGGCCGAATCCTATGTGGCTGGGGAGGGCAATCCCAATCCTGCTGTGGTGACTTTCACGACAGAACTTGCCTGTATGGGAGTGAATGAATTGATCCACCGCCTCCAGGGCTTTCGCGGTTCTGAAGGCGCCGCTGCCAATCGCGTACGAAAATTTCACCTCAGCGAGGATCGCCGGCCTGCCCACAAACCAGGACCTGCGTGTGGCATTTGCGCCGGTGACGGCATTTGGGGAAAAGGCGATACGGAGCCGTTTCTCGGAAGGGTCGGTTAGGGATGAGCAGTATCAAAGCATGGTGGAGAGTATTGCAGATCTGGTTAGGGCTCATCCCTCGGCCAGACTTTGTGGTCCGAGTAGTTTCCGACCATCCGACCCCTGAGTCTATTGCGCCGGGGGTTATTTATGTTGTGGGCGGGCCAGGATACAAGAAGTGGGCTTATTTGCGCTGTCCAGCCGATAAGAGTGAGATCATTCAGTTGTCGCTGATGCAAAAGCGCAAGCCGAGATGGGATGTAACCTTAGATTCTTTGAATCGTCCCACCGTATTTCCTTCAGTACGGCAGCTAGAGGGTTCATACGCGCATTTCTGGATCAAGAAGGGGAGTGTCGAGTGGTGTGAGGATACTGGAAGAAAACCAATATTCGGGCGTAAATCACTTGACGTGACCGGTTAAACACTTTCGTTGCCGGTTGTACTTGATATCACTTCTTCGAGTAATTGCTTACCTTCTCTGCTTTAAATCCATCTCTTTAAGAGTCGACTTTCGCCGGAGCTCTTCAAAATGAGAGAAGAGACTTTCGACCATTGTCGGATCTCGTAGAGTCACACCCAGCTCCATGTTCCGATTGAAAGCATCGTCGGTAAAGTTGGCGCTCCCGACCAGCGCAGTGTTATCGACGATAGCACACTTTGCATGGAGCTTCCCCGGTCGCCCCGCTTCATTACGCTCTCTATTCTCAATTGGCCAATACAGCACCCGTGTTTGTTCTAGTGGCAGTTCCCGAAACGCATGAAGCGCATCGGCGGTCAATTGGCCTTCTGATTCGTCTTCTCGTTCAACGATCAGTGTTAGGGCGACACCGCGAGCCACTGCCGCCGAGAGATGCTGGCACAGGTGCTGGATCCGATGAGCAGCGAAGGTCACGAGTAAAATCCTTTGTTGTGCAGCCGCCATGAGGTCATAGAGCACTTGGTCGATTCGACGAACCGGGAACCTGCCATTGGCAGGACCAGTCCAGATGAAGTCTGCGATCGGCCCGTTTTGACAAACGAAATAATCTATTGCGAGCATGCCTCCGGCGATCTGGCTCCATTTCGTGTCCAATCCTGAGAGAAAGGCCTCGGATAGAAGCCAGGCAGTATGGGAATTAGCCAGCCCTGCCGTGGCCTGTGCAATCGATTCACGGTTGGGATAGGCTTCTGAGAATGAGATCCGCTCAATCAGTTGTCTCCAGACATCAGCGGTACAGTGCCGCCGAGCCTCGGTTAACGCGGAAACTGTTTTGGACGAAAGCATCGCTATAGACCGTTAAAGAACTCAACGCCTTTGCCTGCGAATGTCGCAATTAGTGCACTCCGATCAAGAAAACGATTACCTTTCTCACACGAGGTTTCCGGTGCGAAGAGGCATGCATGACAACAGGCTCCGTGCACAGTGCGGCCTTCTCCCTGAGGAGCATGGTCGGCACAAAGGGGATCCGATCCACAGATCCGGATCGCTTCGAGCCCTTGAGATAACTGGCGACCAAGGGTGCCTGGTTGCCCCAAATGCACAAGTCCCCCCAACGTTCCCTCGCTGTCAGAGGCGGCGGTATAAATCAGAATCCCAGCCATAGGGCCAGTATCTTGTCCCGGAGTCCGCACATAGAGACGCTCACGCACACTGGCCGCGGTGTAGCCACATTCCAGTACGATCTGTCTCATCAACACGTGTGAGAGTGAATGAAGCAGCACATATCGGATTGCAGGAAACCCACCTTCAGGTGGTTGCTGCTTCCGCAAGCGTCGCCAGCTCTTGTGGGCCTGCAAGAACTCTTGCTCAAGTTGCCGCACTTCGGGCCGCTGTTCCCAGGCCTGCAACGCATCCTCCTTCAGACGAAGAAAGATGCCTTCCCCGCGTACTTCTGAGGCGGGCAACCAAGTCGGGGGTTGCCGGCTGAGTGAGGTCTGACGATCATCATCAACGTAGTCCGCATCAGCAAAGTCGCCCTTCGACTCAATTCGAGTAAACGCGAGCAGCGCCCGTACCTCTCTGAGACGCTCTAGGAGGATTGTTGGCTCAAACAGAGCCTCAAAGCCGGTTGGTGCAGGCGCTCGCGTAATCCGAAAGTCCTTAGTCGCAGCTGGCAGCTGATGCTTCGTAAGGAGATTCCATTCAGGGATCTTAAGGTCACTTCCCTCCTGTCCCGCTTGATCACCGCCTCGTTGTCGCACCTCTATGGCTGCCCATATTTGCTCGGCTGAAAAAGCAGCGAATGCGGGCATGCGAGAGGGCGCAGTCGCGTAGCGCGCTACATCGAATGAGGGAATATCCTTGAGATCTTTCCAATTCTCCTCAATTAAGAGAGTCAACTTGTCTTCTGCATTTGGAGGAAGGGACAGGGCGGACATCACCAGTGGAAACCAGCTATTGGACGAACCGAGGAGGATGGTGCGCGCCTCTTCTGGACAACCGGCCGTGTCCACCGTTCGGAGATGAGGATGGTGACCGCTACAGCCAATTTGGAATCGGTCACGATCAAACGCGTCGCCCATGCGGCGATCCTCATTGCATTCCAAACACTTCACAATGATGTCCGATGCATCCCCCGATGCGCCATATTCCCGCAGTGTCAATCGTGCAGGCTTACACGGAACTCGGCCGTTATGGACGTACTCAACCCATGGGAAATCCGTGAGGTGTCCCTCCCGACATGCCAAGAGAAAACGAACTGGCAAGCCTGTGGGCGGGTTGGTCCCTCCTGATCTTCCGCAAGTCTGATGAACATATCGAGTCCGATCCGGACGCCATTGATCTTGTACTAGCCTGAAAATACCGGACTCGATGGTGGCAAGGGTGTCACAGAGGGGACAGCGGAGCCACCGAGGAAACAGCGCAACCGGAATACCAACGGCTGGAGCGGCCGGATCTCGATGGTCGTCATCGAAGCTAATTGGCGGGAGGTATAACTGCTTCACCTGAGCCCCAAGCTTACGTTGAATCGCTCCCAGCAGGCGATCCTCCGTAATTTCCGTACAGTAGCGTGTATCCCAGTCATCGAGACCGAGTATCAGCCCTGATGTGTTGGGCAGATCGAGAAGTGCACCAATCCCGAAGGTATAGATGAGTTGGCTGGGTCTGAGCTCGCCAAGTTCGTTCAAGGGCGTTATCCTCCTACGAGTCGACCCGAAGGCCTGATGGATTAGGATCGAGAATGAGGTCCGCAGTTCCTTCTACGTCTCGCAGGCTATTGAGACAGGTGAAGAGTTCCCAGCCTGTGACCCCAGCTTGCTTGAGAAGTCCGACAACACCATTGGAATCGTCACGATAGCCGAGACGGAAATCGCGCTGGCTGCGCACCCGAGCCAGCCAATGATCGCGGCGCTCCATCACCATTTGCCGAACCAACGCTCCCACTGTCGGGTCATGGAGGGCATTCTCTGCCCGAGCCACTAGACGTTCGACCATGTCACGCATGGCAGGATCGGTATCCTGGAGGCTACCAGCTTGTTCGTTGCCGTTCAGCCGCTCTTCGCGCAAGCGCATCAATGCCACGAGCACACCCGCGAGACCTCTGTCGAGTGCCCGAGGGGAAAACGGTGTGACAGATAAGGCTTCGACATGCTTGTAGAATGTTTCGTGATAATGCTCGAACGTCTCATAATGTGAAAGGTCGCGTGGTCTGGCCCAATTGAACACCGTGATGACCAGACCAGGCCCTAACCGGGAACGTCCTACGCGACTCGTCGCCTGAATGTATTCCGACGTGGTCTTGGGCTGACCCGCCATCACCATCAATCCGAGTCGATCAATATCTACGCCCACTGAAATCATGTTGGTGGCGAGGATGGCATCGTACGGTCGAGTTGTTGGCTGCCGGCCAGCTTTTCGATCGGCCTCCCGTTGAACCTCCTGGGCGTTGTCAAAGATGATTTCCAGACGTTCGAGGATCTTGGGAATGTCCGCGCCAGATTTTCTGGAGGTCAACTCTTCAACCGCCCCATATCTGATTAGGCGTTTTGCCAATCCCCGCTGATCGGCATCACGCAAGCGAGTGCGAATGTCATCCTCTACCAGACGACGAGTTCCCGCCAACTCACGAATGGAGTTGAAGTAGCCCGTCAACGTCATCCAGGGATCAGCCAGGTTATCGTATTGTTCAAACAACTTCTGAGCGGCGGCCATCAGGGCGACATAGACGCGGATCATGGTCACGGGATATCGCCGGCCAAAGGCACAGATGCCTAGATACCGCCGGCCAGGATATTCAGGTCCCGCAGGACGCTGGAGCGCAAAGAAGCTGTCTGTAATCGAGGTGCCCTGTGGTGGAAATACGTCAAGCTTGCGGAGGAAGAGTTTCTGCACCTGATCCGATGCCCTCCGGATCGTAGCCGTTGAAGCGATGACTTTCGGCCGCACCTGCTTGCCGTTAACCGTCCAGGTGCAGAGCTCATCGACTGCTGTTTCGTACAGCGTAACCATGGAACCTAGTGGCCCGCTGATCAAGTGCAACTCGTCCTGGATAATGAGGTCGGGTGGGCGAAGCGGACCGTGGGCTTGACGCTGTATCCGCGGCAACGGACCACGTGCGGGGTGGTTGCCGGTATCATCTTCCTCGATCTCAGGGGACAAGAACCCATGTCGAAGACAGAGGCCATTCACTTGCCCAAAAAGATGCTGTGTTTCTCCCTTCCATGGCATCTGGGCAAACTTATCAACCGTGGCAATAAGAAGGGATGGAGGCCTCCGGTAGATGTCCTCGTCGACGACCATTACGGGGAGGCCTTCTTTTGGTGCCTGTGCCTCAGAAAACTCGCAGCTTCCGGTGGCATCCCCGCAATACGTCACGCAGCGGCCGATGTCGTTGGGAGATTCGTAGACCTTCACGTTATGAGGCTTGATCTCTCGACCGCACCAGGGGCAAGACACAAGCTGATGGGGCGTGCCTCCTGTCGTGGGACGGCCTCCAATATTTCCTTGGCGTAGTGCTTCCGCAGCTTGTTTAAGCGTATTCGGGGTAGCCTTACTTCCCACCCATAACCCAAGGCGAAATGGCACGGTTCCCCACTTGGCACCGTTCGCCTTGCGGATCACCTCACAGGCGCAGAGCAGGGCCGCGGCGCGTTGAAATTGTTGGAGAGTGAGGAGCCTGAGCGTGTACCGCATTAACACGGCGACGCCATGGTCTCCTGGACGGCCTTCAACCTCTCCCTGCAGGCGACGGAGCGCGAGCGTATAGGCAGTGAGGCCGAGATACGCTTCGGTCTTGCCGCCACCAGTCGCGAACCAGAGAAGATCGGCCACGGCGTCGGTTGGGTGACTCCGATCCGGATGATCGAGTCGGGTCAGACTCGGCAGGTTGATGAGGACAAACGCAAGCTGGAAGAGTCGCCAGCTTCGGATCTCTGGCACATCCAGTGGCTCCATCGGCGCACCTGCTGAGACTTCACTCTTTCGCACCTTCCGGGCGTAGGTCGAACGCAAACGTTGTTGCCACATCGCCTGATTGGCAAACCGGAATGCGTCTTCTGCCTGCTGGTTGTGCTCAATCAGATCAATCCCCTCTTGCAGACGCATAGAGGCCCGCTGGCATCGAGCGATGGTTCGTTGAGCTGCTGACTGATGCTCTTCCAGACGCTGTGCCGGATCGTCAGGCTTGGCACCCTCATGCTCAATCCATGTTGCATACGCGATCTGGAGCCGCCGAAGACTGCTTAACAGGTCCGCCTTGGGCATACTGCAGAGAACTTTCATGTCCAAGACCACTGCGGTGAGGTCCGGGTTATCTGTCGCGGTTGGAGGAGTCTGTTGTTCAACCTCTGAGCGAGGGACAAACTCAGTTTCTAAAAGAGTCGCTCGCGTGGAGTCCTGCTCGGGCGAGGTGACGTGAATGGAAACCCCATGCCCAACGGCAAATTCAAGCCGATGGCGATACAGCATTTCCAAGGTCTCAGTTTCTTCGCGCGTGATCGGGTCCATTTTGGTGAGGTCATGACGCCAATCTCGCCGCTGCACAAAAATTGGCTGAGGTGGCTGCGCTGCGTCCAGCACCCAGAGTTTCGGCTGGAAGACCCACGCTTCATCCTTCTTCCGATCTTGTTCAGGAGAGGTATTCACGAAGAACACCGTCACAACCCACCCGCGTGACGTCTGTTGCATCTTCCCCTGAATGACCACAGTGGGGTCGGTATCAGGCCGTGGGCATAGAGGGCCAAAGAATCCCGCCTTGAGCAGCAGCGTGAGGGGATCTCCAACGAGAGGTTCACGCTTCCAGACGGTGGCTTCCGCACCAGTCTTCTTGTTGATCTGAGTCTCGCTCTTTACCCGGCGGTAACGGCCCCATTCCGTTTTAACAAGAATTGCTTTTGCCGCAGAATCAACGAGAAAGCTCAGGCCCATCGAATTGGGAAAGAAGGTGTCGGTGGGAGGGGTTGAGACATCCGTGGGACCAACTTCGCTGTCATCTTGTTCTGCCGTCCCCAGGGCATCCTGTTCCTCTGGCTCTACCCGAGTAGATTTTGGGGCCAGCATGCCGATGAGATAACGCCCATTTGCTCGATCCTCACGTTGATCGAGTTCTTCATCCAGTCCACCCGCTGGCCCCAGGAGGTCCTTCACGACCATCTCCGTGAGCTCGTCGCGGATTGCGTGAGGAGAGGGGAGAGAGGTATCGAGGACTGGTCTGGCTTCTGATCCTTGCGTGGGCTCCATCATATCCTCTTATGCAAAACCCCAGATGGCCTTAATTGCAGCGTACGTGGCTTTCTGCCGCTCCTCGACTTTGTCCTTTGGGAAGACCCCGTCAGCAGTAGGCTCAATTTTCTCCAATTGCAGCTCTTCTGGAAGTTCTCGCATGTCTACATTCTGTAGATGCCCAACAAGTAACTCGTTCCACACCAAATTACTCTTGCTGTACGTATCACACTTGTCACGATAGATATCATCGTTGCTGCTCAGGTTGTGTTTGTCTTTGAGAAGCAGAACCATCCCCAGAAGATTTCGCGTCTGCTGGAATCCTGACTCATCGAAAACTCCGTCCTTTGTAAAAAGGACCCTGTTGGCCGGATGTTGTGTATAGATGTGCTCCAGATGCATGCCGTGTCGCCGATTCCCAGTCCGGTTAAACTGATTCTCCAGGTCGGCTAGATTTCCGCCCGCAAAAGAAGGTTTGTTCAGCACCGAGGCCAGGTGGCGATCAATGCGCATCAGCACATATTTGCTGAAGTTCAGCCACTTGTTCGACATGCCCTTAAATCTCTCGTAGGTGAAGAGTTCTCCCGCTGTCGTGTGCTGTCCCTCGTCGATCACACCAGCAGACACCAAGGTGGTAATAAGTTGCTTATCAAATGAACATACTGCCTCAGTAATGTCTTTTCCCCGAACCATCGAGAACAACGGATAGATCAACCGCTGAAACTCATTGCTGTCATAGGCATCTAATAGCCGCAGAATGACGTGCATCTGATCAAACTTTCGTGCAATGCCTTCGATCTTTTCCTTCTTAGCCGGATCATCGAGGCGGATGCTGGAGAGGATGAGAAGATATTGCTGATTCTGATCCAACAACTTATTGAAGATTACTGATTCATTGTCGTAGCCGACTCGCAAAGTCAAGTAGAGGTCAGCGAAGTATTTAAGATCTTTTGTAATGCGCTTGAACAGTAGATCTCTATCCTTGAACTCGCCGAAAAACGTTCGAATCTTGTCGTTTCGGTACATCTCGTAGTGGTAGTCGCTCTCGAGCCTCTCATATTCCGTTTCTGTGTCTGCGAATTTGGCTCGGAAGAAGCCCCGGAAGAAAGTGTCCAGATCCACGCTCTTTTCTGTTGTGTTGCGCAGCTCCGCGTTGAAGTACTTCTCTTGAAGCTCTGTCCACGTCTTGTTCGCTTCCTCCTTCTGTCGTTCTGGCAATCCACCAATTAACTTTCCCTTTAAGATCTCGTAAGGTTTCAGCCCCAAGCCTCGATCATTGACAACCTCGAAAATCATGGCCACGTTGTCTTGCCGTTCGATGCGGATCTCCACGATAGAGATCCGGTCAAGCAGGTACGTAATGTAGTACGTCGTTTTCGCCAGGTCCCATAGCCCGTCTCTCCCCTTCAGGAACGAGTCGAAGTATTCGCTGATAAGTGCAAAATTCTCCTTGATCCGTCGCCTTGTCTCATCCTTTGCCTCTACAACTCGTCCCTCGACAAGGGCGCGAAAGGCATCATCCCGATTTTCATTGAAGATCTTGAACCGTGCTACACCGCCGAAGTCGTTGCTCTCGAAGATCAATTCTTCTAGTTTTTGGCTACTGAAAGTTCTGCCTTTGTTGGCACTATCTTTCTCAATGTCCTTCAGGACCTGGTACAACTTGATCAGAATCAGAAGCAGAGTGGTCAACCGCTGTTGTCCATCCACGATTGAAGAATTGCCGGTCGCGTTGTGCGTGAGAAATGTGTTCAGGAAATACGGGTCGAATCGTTTAAAAACATCCTGCTTGATGTCTTCGGGGTGTGTTTTCGGACGATCATACTGTAGGAAGCGCGCCTCTACGTCATTTAGCAGGGTACGAACTTCTTCATCCTTCCATTTGTACTCTCGCTGATAAATATCGATGAAGTACGACCGCTGCTCACCAAACACAGCCCGCAGTGTGATGTCTTTCGGTGTAATGAGACTCTGTTTCTGCTCTGTGTCCGCCATGCAGTTCCTCGTTTCTTAAAAGTCTAGTTTCAGCGTTCCGTATTCCGCCTCGTCTTCTTGCACCATACCTTCTGCCTTCCGCCTACCTTTGCCAGACTTCCCCTTCCTCTTATGCAAGCCGGCGCGGACTTCTTCCTCGTAGCGCTGGTGGTTGAGGGCTAGGAGACGGTCCAGGACGGTGCGGCGGGCAGGCTCACTGAGTGTATAGCGCACGCCTTGCTTGGTGTCGCGGAATCGGTGGCCCAAGTCCAAATCGATCCAGCCGTAGGCAGCAGCCACGGCTTGATCCATTTCCAGGTGCAATGCCCGCAGACGGGCGATGTCCTCAGAATTATTCTTGGGATCGTGCAAACGGTTGTAAGTTCTTGTCAGTCCTTCACGCCTCGCCAGCATGAGCTGCCGCCGGTACCTGCTATATGCTTCGCCAACGGTCTCCAAGCCTCGCAGGTCCGGTGGAAATGGGAAGGTCGAATAGGCCCAAGTCGGCAAGTATGTAAGACGCGTTTCGTGCGTTGTGGCACCTGGTCGGTGTGCCCACGCTGCATGAATTGACGAGGAGATGATGGCGAAGCTGCCCCAGTCTTCGCGTGCGATTACAACAAGGCGGTCGGAAAACACCACATTTGTGGGCACAAGAACGAAGTTGTGATGAGCGGTTACTCGTGAAGACACTAATGCGCTACTACGGCCCGCCAGAGCAGAAGTCATTGCTGGACGCCACAAATAGAACTGCCACCATCGTTCCTTGAGCGTTCGTTCCTGGGGGGTGCGGCCCTCCAATTGCATCCGTTCCGGCTTAACGCGAGATTCCACGATCGAAAGGGCATCAGGGAAATCTCTTGCAACCGGGGAGCAATGAGGTATCGATTCATCTCGTTCGAGTGGAAAGTCACGGAAGTTGATAATCCATCGGCTCGGACAGTGCTCTGGGTGCGTATTTACATCCTCACCGTTAAGGTAAGGTTTGACCACTTCTCGACTATCTGGATTTGCCGATAGGAGCTGGTGAGCCTCTTCCTCCGTGATCACGAAGCCCATGCCCGCAGTCTTCGCCCCTTCGAAAGCTTGGCCTGCGTTGGCCTCAAGAGTAAAGGCAATTGTTGCGCCTTCTTCTGAGAGATGCGCACTGATGCTCGAGACCTCGCGACCGTCAAGCATCGGTGTTATCCCAATGTGACGCTTTGAAAACCACACATGCGCAACTTCCAGAGACGCCGCGCCAGGCCAAGGTGACGATGAATTAGCGCGGTAGATTTGTGCACCGCTGTTAACAATTCTTTCCAGCCCCACAGTTGCAGAGTCACCTTGCGCCAAAGAGTTGGTGCCAATTAGACCAGCAGAGCCATTTGAGCTCAGCAATTGGCTTGCACGGAGAAAAAAGTAGCTACACAAGTCCGCTGCGCCGCGCATACCGCGAACGCCGCACGCGATGCGCTCAACCAAGTATTCTCGGAAATCAGTTCCAAACACAGGTTCTAAACGTGTTCCCCCCATGAATGGCGGATTGCCAACAAAAGCATCGAACCCACCACGAGCGAACACCTCGGGAAATTCAACGGGCCAGTGAAACGTGCGGTGAGCGCGCAGAGACTCACGAGCGGTACGAGCGAGTTGAGATTGTGGGTTTGCAGTTTCAATTCCTGCGTCGACATCATGCTTGATCAGGAGTTGCAATTTCTCCGCTTCGTCAGCGCGTTGTTCCTCGTAGGCGTCGCTGTCGAGGCCGCGCAATTCAAAGGCGATGAGGCAGTCGGCCAGGGCCTTGACCTTGGCCGTGGCTGCTTCGGCTTCAGCGTGCAGACGGTTTTTGGTTTCGATCTGGGTGTGATGGTTAGAGGGCAGGTCTTCGAGGGCGCGGCGTTTATCGGAGGCAGCCTCCACGTAGCGGAACAGATTGGCAGTGGCAAAGGTCATCTGATGTTCGCCTGGACGGAGGCTGAAGTTTTCGATTTGCTGGACGGAACTTGCACCGAGAAGGGAATCGCCGCACTTGAGTGCATGATTGAGAAATGTGAAGGGCCGGTCGCGCTGCAGTGTGATGAGCCAGAGACTCAACTTAGCCATTTCCACTGCCATCGGGTTGATGTCGACGCCATAGAGGCAGCGATCGGCTACGGTGCGCCTGGCGATCGCGAGGCGTTCGGCAGCATCGGCAGGAATGAGGCGCTCAGCGACTGAACCTGTCGAGATCTCTCCTTCCGGCGTTGTGACAAAAGTACCTGCGTGTTCCTTTTCGACTTTCTCCCATGCTTCGACAAGTCGTTCGGCGAGGTAGCGGCAGGCCTGCACGAGAAACGCACCGGACCCCATGGCCATGTCACAGACTTTAAGATCCAGGAGTTCTTTAGGTGACTTAAGTTGCCACTCCTCCTTCGGTTTGCCCTCTGCCGGGCCAACGTAGACCAATGGTTCGAGGGTGTACTGGACAATGGGCTCCGTCAGGCTGCGCGGGGTGTAATGGGTGCCTGTGCTGCGGCGGTCTGACCCGCGGGTAACGTAGACGCTGCCCTCAGGGACAACGACGAATTGGCCGAAACTGTCTTCACGCAGGAGGGCAGCAAATGGTCTGACTCGCTGAAACAGGAGTGCATCTTGCCTACAGGCAATCAAGAGCGTGTGGTCATCGATTTCCGACGATTCTCCTAGCAGGCGCTTCAGGCCGTTCTCGCTCTTACCGGTTTCCTCATGGAGAAACTCGACCAGGTCCACGGTCCCTTTTGTAGCAAACTCCTCCAGCTTTGATAGTGGGATCTCGGGTTCTTTATCTTTCGAACCCGCCAGACCAAGAATCAGCTCAGGAGCACGCTTGGCAGTATGGTCGAGTAGACCTTCGTATACATGGCCGATCTGTTCGATATCGAGCGCGCGGAACGACAATCGCCGCGCTTCCGCTGGTCCGCCCCCCGGCACTTTGACCCGTAACAGCTGCAAGGCTTCCAACAGATGCAGAACTACGCGATTGTTAATGGGCAGCGGCTTAGCCGCGGTGTTAGTCCACTTCGTATCTTTCGCCCGCCCTTCAAGAAAGGGGTAGCGGTCTGGGTCGAAAAGCGTACCGCCATACCCAGGCAGACGCATACCCTCATGTTGCACACCCGCAAACACGGCGCGGAAGGTCGCCAACAAGCGGCACCAGGCGTCGTGACGGCGCTCCAACACTTCCTCTCCATGCTGGTCAGCTCGTTCACGAAGTAACTCGCTCAACGTGGACACGGCGTAGTGCTGATCGTAGAGCGGATCGCCCAGCAGGAGAAGTTTGCGCTCCTCCGCTGAGAAGAGAAATACCAACCGCATCATCACCGTGAGTGCACTGTCATACAGTTCCTTCTCCGGCATACCTGCGAGTAGCTGGCGACCCAATTCCGCGTCGATCCGGTCAAATGCTTGGACCAGCATCTCGACTGCCCGCCGAACCTGATAACCAAGCTGATCGGTGACTTCCTGTTGATCCTTGCTGCTTGCGGCAAAGAGAGCTGGAAGGGTTTCATCCGCAGCAACGCCAAGGAATCGCCGAAGGTGAAGGAGTGACTGGAACGCCCTGAGGGTGATCGGCTCTTGCACCCACAAGTCGGCATACCAAGAGGCGAACCCCGTTGTTTCACCGCGTGGGGCATAGACGAGCATCCAATGCTCGCCATTGGTGAGGAGACCGAGCGGTACATTCGCAGCGTGGAGCAACTCCATCATTCTAGTCCCAGGCGATGCCTTCCACACTTTGCCAGCTACGGGACTATCGAGTTTTTGTATGGGGGGATAGAGAGAAATCAATAACTGTGGGCGGCCCTCTGGATCTCGATGCTTGAGAACCCAATCTGGGCGGAGAGTCTCTCCAAACTGCGGCTGCATCGATTCCAGTCCCGGCGGGATTGCTTGTCCTTCGGCCAATAGATGAGATGGATATTCTAGTAAGTCTCTGAGCACATGTTGAACCCAGGTCCGGTGAATAGCCGGCTCGTCCTTCCGGTCAAGCCACTCTTCGTAGACTTCACGCAACCTGCTAGCACGGTCGCTCTCCCTCGCATCAAGCCCTTGTGGGAATGCCCGTAGGAGCACAGGCATTGAGAGGAATGGACCGGATGTCTCAACCAGGGAGAGCCACTCGGCATGGTGACGGGCGATGCTCACCGGCTTCCTCCCTGTTGCAGCTGTGCAATGGCACGATGCGGCACGAGGAATGTGACGGCAATCGGGAAGAGCCGCGGCTGAGGGTTTCGGTACCGGCTGCGAAGATGTTCAGTCTCCCGAGCTAGTTCGACGGGGATTTCTTTAAGGCGAGTGCGAAGACCATTAAGGTCGCGTTCTCGTTGCTGCCGTTCGCCCTCGCTCCACTCAAAGCGTTGCTGAGGCTCGTCCTTTTCATCCAAAGTTTCGCGGATGGACTTTTCGAGTTCGCGCATGATCGCCGCCAGTTTGGCTACTTCCTGCTCCGAACGCTCATCGAGGAATTTCTGAAGATTCTTGGTGCGTTCTGTCATCCGGACTTCAAGCGCCTGAAGCAACGGCACTTCCATCTTTGGCCACAGTTCTTTGAGCCGATCCTCGACGAATCCCGGTGCACTTTGCCCTTCGATAGCTTCATATGCTGCCTGGGTTTCGCCGACATTCATGCGGGCGAATCGCCCTTCGCGAATAAACCCACCAGCGAGAATAATCTCTTCATGTACTCGCTGGCTGTCTCCACCAAGCACCAGCAGTCGGCCATGGACGACGACAGCCGGCGTCTGCAGCGCGGTATCCGGAACAAGGCGGCTGGTGAAACGATTGAGTTTCTGCGTGAGCCCTTGCGACCAAACTTCGGCGCGCAAGAGACGGACACACATCTGAACCAGCCGGTGGTTGAGGTGACAGAGCACCACATCGTCACGCCCCTCAGCCAATGCATGATCAAACACGATGGGGCGAGTGACCTTGGTATGCGGGTGGGCCAGTCCATCGGCACAGAGAGCCCAACTGCCCGTCAACGTAGGGAGATGGAAGACAGGGCAATCGCGATGCGCACCGCTTGGATCTGGCCAGAGCCCTGGCACTTCGGCAGGTCTCAGGGCAGGCTGTCCGGCCAATGCAAGGCCGGTCTGCACCACGTTTCGAATGTTGTCTGGGCTGAGGTGCAGCTCACGTTCTGTTTCATGCAGTTGCTCCGCTAGCTTCTGCAGCTGTTCGCGCAACGTGCGCTCGAACTTCAGCATGGCTCGGACCGGCTCGGACTCGCGTTCGGCACGGGCCGTGTCGAGGCGTTGGCGGCGTCCGAGCATTGCCTCCTCCACCTGATCGGCGATAACCGGACCTACCTTGCCGAGATCTTCTCGAATGGTTTCTACCTTAAGAACGGCCCGGAGCAAAAACTCCAGATCCCCTTCGAGATCCCCTGGCGCCTGTCCAGGCTTGGTCTCGTCAAATCCAGCTCCCACAAAGTGAAAGACCTCTACTTCTGAATTCTTTTGGCCATGGCGGTCTACTCGACCGTTACGCTGCTCCATGCGATTGGGATTCCAGGGAATCTCGTAGTGGATGAGTTGCCAGCAATGGTTCTGGAGATTGACGCCTTCGGAAGCTGCATCTGTTGCAAGCAGAATCCGGACGGGAGCGACCACAGGGTTCGCTTGGAACGCCGCTTTGATCTTCTCGCGGTCGTCCGAGGGCATCCCCCCGTAAATGGTGAGCAACCGGTCTTGCCCAGCCAATCCTTCGGCAGCCAGCAGATCGTGCAGCCACTTCTGGGTTGCCCGGTATTCGGTGAAGATAATGACTCGCCGGTTGGACCACTTACCGCCCGGCTTGAGGGTCTGTTTCAACCACTTGATGAGTGTGCGAGCCTTGCTGTCGGCATGCGCTGCTGCGTGTGTGGCGAACTCCCGCAGTTGCTTGAGAAGACTTTGTTCTTCAGCTGACAGGGTCGTGCCATGGCGGGAGGCTATCTCCACCGCCTCAAGTGAGGTGCTCTCGTAGTCTTCATCGTTTGCGAAGTCGTGGTCGACTTCTTCTAGCTGGCGCTGCCAGGCACCACTCGCGGCGCCGCCTTTGGCTGTTGTGGCGGCGCGTGCGTGTTTCTCCAATGTGATGGCAAAGGCGGCTGGCGAAGAGAACAGGCGCTTCTTAAGTAGCTTCAGAACAAACTCGGAAGCAAAGCGTTCGCCCGCGGTATGGGCCGATTGGGCACGCAGCTCTGCATAGCGTTGCAGATTGTGGTGAGCATTCCGTTCAGCGTCGGAATAGGACACCTCAAGATGTTTCACCATGCGCTTCGCAAATCGTCGTGTACCATCCCAGCGAAGCTCCAACTCGCTTTTCATCCGGCGGACCATGACAGCCTGCAACTGTGTTCGATTTGGCCGCACGGCCCGTGCGAAGCGTTGATTATCGAGAAGTTCTAAGAGTGCGGCGAAGCTCTCACCGTATCCATTGTGCGGTGTGGCGGAGAGGAAGAGCTTGTGCTCGAATGACGGAGCAAGGGTCCGGATAGTCGTGGTACGGAGAGAATCAGTTGCGTACTTGCCTCGTCCGGATGGTGCGACGTTGTGCGCTTCGTCGAGGATCAGCAGGTCATATGGCCTGGGATAGGCTGGCTGATCTCCCGCCGGCAACGTTTCCCGAAATAAGCGCATGGGCCGCTCACGCTTGAGAAAGTCAATCGAGGTGATAAGTCGCGGGAAATGAGACCAGGGATTGACATGGATGCCGCGGCGGCGGCGGAGATCGGCAAAGAGATCACTGTCGACGATTCGAAACTCCAAACCGAACTTGTCGCGCATTTCTTCCTTCCACTGCACCTGAATGGAGGAAGGGCACACGATTAAGATGGTGCGGGCCCGATGACGCAAGATAAGTTCCTGCGCGACCAAGCCAGCTTCGATTGTCTTGCCGAGCCCTACGTCGTCAGCCACGAGGAGATTCACCCGCGGCATTGAAAGAGCCCGCACGACGGGGTCGAGTTGATAGTCATCAACATCCACCCCGCTGCGAAAGGGAGCTTGTAAAGCTTTGTCATCAGCGGAAGAGACAGATCCCCATCTCACTGCATCGAGGAAGGCGTCGAATACCTTTGGGGGATCAAAGCTGTGCAAAGCAGGAAGTGCCGCTTTTTCACGACAGCTGGCGCCAGGCTCCAATTCCCAGACGACTTCCATTTCTTCGCCTAGCCCCTCATCTTCGACGGATGACAAGCGCACCAAGTGTTGTCTGGTTTGTGAGTCCTGAAGGTGTGCAGGGAGGGGAAGCTGTGAGGCCTTGACGTCAACGACCGTGAATGGTCGCTGCCTGACGATAACGACTTGGCCGGGTTCAGGTAATTGGGAGGGCATCACATAATGGCTCTAATTAAGACACCAAAATTTCCGACTTATGAATGCGATGTATTCGGACTCATTCTTCCCAGACACAGAAAACAGTGTCTTCAAGAAAGAGGGAATTCAAAGCTTCCGGATTGGGCATCTCAACGCCCCTTCAGAAAAGCGAGACGGCCTCTCTGCTTAATTGATAACAGGTGGAAAGGCTTACCCATTTCTATGCGCGAAAGCAACCATTCAGAAGGTGGACATAGCGAAAAGTGGCCACTCAGAATTTGATGGGGCTGGAAGCTGAAGAGGAAAATACAGCGTGATAGGTTTGGATCTCCGGCAGTATCTGTTTAGATACGCATTGGTCAATTGGTCGTGTATAAGCTGCTTCTGGCTGTGACCACCAATACTTTCTGTAGGGCTATAACCTACGCCTGGCTAGTGGGCTGTTTCGATTTTAGAATGATTTTGTTGACCTTTCCCTGTGGAGGCACGCACTCGTTCTTTCCACGCGAAAGCTCAGGAACGGTAGAAGTGGGGCCAGCAACTATCGCAGCCTAATAGTTAAAGGAGGCCCACATGACAGGCTCAGAGAACATCACAGTATCGGATGCACAGACAGTCGGTTGGGAACTAACCCAACGGACACCCGATAACCAGCTAGACACCTGGCAGCGACTGTTCTATCAACTTGCGCAGGCCTTGCCGGCCAACTTCGACTGTGCCAGGCGGCTTTCGGCGATGAACGATGTGTTCTTCCTCCTTCGGCGGTTCCCGTGTTCAAATGTTGAATTAAGCGTGCCGGTCACGACTGAGGAAGCGGTGCGCCTCATGATGCCGGGTATACAATTGGGCTACGACAATCTCCTGCGACTACAATCGCTTCTTTATGAAGTGGCCAACGAGCTGGGAGACCATCCCGCAACAATGCCGCTTTATGCTTTGTGGGACGCGCTGGACAGCCGGAGCTATGAACTGATCCGGGAAGTGACCTTCGGAAAAGAGGGGGAAGAAGGGGGAGTCTGGTGAAGTTGTCGCAACGGATTCGCAGCAGGACATGTTGAAAATTTTAACATGCGTCGTATTCTGCTCAAAACGGCCACCTATTATGACGGAATCCAGCCACTCAAAATGCTGCTACAAACCAGCCGACCGAACTGGCCAAGACTAACTGGGTTGTTTGAGTCTTGCAGACTTCCCGACTCGGGTAAGGAAGGGCGCTGGATTGATGGTTTCTCGTTGTCCTGAACGGCTGCTTCCGACCGAGGCTGTGTGAAAACGTGGGCCGCATCCGTACAGGACAGTGAGTTCTTGTCCACGTCACATACTTCAGTGACCGAGTGGACTGTAGCAATGCATTCGGGAGTCGGTTGCCATTGCGATGCCGTTCGATACGTTGTATTTTCCGCCACATGATCACGCGTCCCATCGTGACGATGCACCGACGGATCTCATCGGCACAGTCCACTAGCCTGACGAGGTGTACCTGATGAAGCGCTTCATTGCAGGGCAAGACCGGTCGCAACACACCCTGTTTCCGGAGTCACTTGAGGACTACATCGCCGAGGACAATCCCGTTCGTGTGGTTGACGTCTTCGTCGACGGGCTCGACTTGGCCAAGCAGGGGTTTGATGGCGTACAACCGGAAGCGACCGGCAGACCGTCCTACCATCCCGCGGTGCTGCTCAAGCTCTATATCTATGGGTACCTCAATCGGATTCAGTCCAGCCGGCGCCTGGAACGCGAGGCCCAGCGCAATGTCGAGCTGATGTGGTTGCTCACCCGGTTACGGCCTGACTTTAAGACCATTGCGGACTTCCGGAAAGACCAGGGTTCGGCGATCCGTCGCGTCTGCCGCGAATTCGTCCTGCTGTGCCGGCGGCTCAACCTGTTTTCCGACGCCCTCGTCGCCATCGACGGCAGCAAGTTCAAGGCCGTGAACAATCGCGACAAGAACTTCACCGACCGGAAGCTCCAAGCCCGTATCGAGCAACTCGAAGCCAGTATCGCACGCTATCTCACCGAACTGGATCGAGCCGATCGCGATCCTGCGTTGGTGCCCGAGGCCCGGGTGCATCATCTGAAGGAGAAACTGCAGACCGTCAACACGCAGATCCAGCGCCTGAATGAAATTGGTTCGCTCATGCGTGACGCGCCCGATGGCCAGATATCACTCACCGACCCAGACGCCCGCTCCATGGCCACAAGCGGTCGCGGCACCGGCATGGTGGGCTACAACGTGCAAATCGCCGTGGACACGAAACACCATCTGATCGTGACGGACGAGGTGACGAACCACGGACACGACCGTCAGCAGCTCTCGCCTGTGGCCCAACACGCGGCGCAGGCGACCGGCCAGGCACGCCTCACGGTGCTGGCCGACCGAGGCTATTTCAATGGCGAGCAAATCCGGGAATGCGAGCAGCAGGGGATCACCACCTTGATGCCCAAGCCGCTGACCTCCAACAACAACGCGGCGGGCCTGTTCGACAAGCGCGATTTCGTCTATCTCCCCGAGCACAACGCCTACCGATGCCCTGCCGGGGAGCACGCAATCTATCGCATGACGAGCCTTGAACGCGGCCTCACGCAGCACCGCTACTGGTCCTCGGCCTGTCCGCGCTGCCCGCTGAAAGCGCGCTGCACCACGGGCGACTACCGGCGTATCTCGCGCTGGGAACATGAATCGGTCCTGGAAACCATGCAGGATCGGCTGGATCGAACACCGAACGCCATGAAACTACGCCGGCAGACCGTGGAACACGTCTTCGGCACGCTCAAGGCGTGGATGGGGGTGACACATTTCCTGATGAAAACGTTGCCGAAGGTCAACACGGAGATGAGTTTGCACGTGCTGGCGTATAACCTGAAGCGCACCATGCGAATCTTCGGCGTAAAACCCCTGATGGCGGCCATGACAGGGTAGCAAGCCCGGTCTTGTTGCCAAACTGAACGGCCTGTCCGCCACGCCTAGTCAAACTTAGCCCCACTGCCGCAGGTACAAAGATTTCACTCGCTCGGCATTTCTGTTTTCACACGGCCTCGACCCAAAGCGGTAGTTGGAAAGATGAGAAAGCAGACGCTCAGCGACGAGGTTAGGCCGCAGGCCTGTTGACGGGATGCCATCGGCTTTAGCTGATTGTGAGGCCCTACACATATATTAGTGAAGACTCGCATTTCACACGAAAGAGTTGCGACGTTCGTCCAGTAGAGGTCACCTCTGCCCCGCGCCTGGGCGGGTCATAAAACAAGAGCTTCCAGCGTGGGCGAAAGAGTGGTAAAGTGCACCAATAGTATGAACATGGTGGAGGTCGCAACATGGGAACCACACGAAAGACTATTACCGTCACGGAACAGCAGGATCAGTGGATCAAAGCCCAGATCGAGCGCGGCAACTTCACGAACGACAGCGAATATATCCGTGATCTGATCCGGCGCGATCAAGACAGTGCCAAATTTCAATCACTGAAGGAAGCCATTCAGGAAGGGTTGGACAGTGGCGTCAGCGACCGAACCGTGTCGCAAATCATGGAGGGAGTGGAAACGCGGCTGAGGACGAATGGCCGTCTATAGCCTCTCGTCGAAAGCCGCCGCCGATCTCGATAGCATCTATGAATACACGATCCTTCATTTCGGACTGGAACAGGCGCGGGTCTATCTCTTGGGCTTGCATGAGCGGTTCCGGATGCTTGCGGAACAGCCGACGCATGGGCGCAAGGCCGATGAACTCGCGCCGGGGTTGCGGCGGTTTGAGTATCAATCCCACATGGTATTCTACATACCCAAGGACAACGGGATTCGGATCGTGCGTGTCCTGCACCAACGCATGGACGTCACAAGGCATGTATAGCAGCCGGCCAGCGGAGCATGCGGGATGAGCTCACACATCTCGCACGTATCCAATGCGTGTTTGACAAACTCATTCTGAGGTAACTTGGCGCACACTAGCTAAGATGCGGCCTCTTTTCTAGCCTAGTGTCACCCGAAGCAGACTTGCCTCTCCGAACAACCACAAGCCCTTGAGGGCTAAGCCAGGAAGTATCGATTGCAGGTCAAACTACCGGCGGTATGGGCGCTTGACGCGAAGGTTGCCAATCTCGGTCACATTCGACAGTTGCTTCTACCAGCGCGGGAAGTGCAATGCAAGGCAGTCCGATACACTCGTGAGAAGGATCCTGGTCACCTTCTCCAAGACGAAGCCGACCAGACGCTCGCGTATCTCCTTTCAAAAAAGCCAAAGTCAGCTGCCTTTAACCGAGGTGAACCCGTACTTATTGCACAGTACGACTCGGTCCTGGTTGACAACCTGGACCTCACCGACGGCTTCTGGCTGCACCACCCACACCTGCGGGATGAACGCCCGCTTCCGAGCCAGCTTGCGGCGGCTGCACAAGAGTCCTGGCGAAGTGCCTTTCGGTTTGTAGAAGAGGATGCGGACCGAGGCATCCTCGGGCTGCGTCGGCCGCAAATTGGTGCATTACATGCCATTCATGCTCACTGGGCCATCAGTAGAGAAACCGCCACCGTCGTCATGCCCACTGGAACAGGCAAGACGGAAACGATGCTGTCGATCCTGACCTCCGCGCTCTGCCACCGGGTGCTAGTAGTTGTTCCGACAGATGCCCTGCGGACACAAATCGCCGGAAAGTTTGAGACCCTAGGTGTTCTCAAGTTCCCCACCAGTGGGGTCCTGGCTCCCGAGGCGCGTTGCCCGGTAGTCGGGACGCTACTGTCACGTCCAAAGACAACCGGGGAGGTAGAGACGTTCTTCTCCCAGTGCAACGTAATTGTGACGTCCAGCGCTCTCGTCGGGGGATGCAACGCAGAGGTGCAGGCACGAATGGCTGAGTTCTGCAGCCATCTCTTCATCGACGAGGCACATCACGCCGAAGCGACAACTTGGAAGACTTTCCGCCAACACTTCGAGGACAAGTTAATCGTACAGTTCACGGCAACGCCATTCCGAGAAGACGGACAGAAGGTAGACGGAAAGTTGGTTTTTGTGTATCCGCTACGCAAGGCGCAAGAGGAGGGTTACTTTCGACCTATCAGGTTCCGGCAAGTCCATGAGTTTGATGCCGCGCGAGGTGATAGAAAGATTGCTGAGTCAGCGCTCGACGAGCTTGATGAGGATGTCACCGGCAAACACATCGTCATGGCGCGCGTTGATAGCGTGCCACGTGCTGCGTCAATCCTCTCGCTGTATCGCTCGTTCAGTCGCCATGAAACCGTAGCAATTCACTCTTCGATGCCAGTTAGAGAGCGAGAAGAAGCCAAACGGAAACTGTTCTCGGGTGCAGCACGCGTGGTCGTATGCGTAGACATGCTTGGCGAAGGCTTCGACCTTCCCGAGCTAAAGATCGCTGCCTTCCATGACATCCGTAAGAGCCTTGCGGTCACGCTGCAGTTGGCAGGCCGGTTCACTCGCTCTCGTTCCGACTTAGGTGATCCTGTATTCATCGCCAATACTGCGCTCATTGATGTAACCGATGAGCTTCGAACCCTCTACGCGCAAGACCCGGATTGGAACGTCTTACTTCCAGCGCTGAGCTCGGCCGCCATCCACCAGGAGGTAGCATCACAGGAGTTCTTTCGCGGGTTTGAGAACTTCCTCAGCGAGGTTCCGCTCAAGGACCTTCGTCCTGCAGCGAGCATGGTCGTTTATAAGACGCACTGCGCCAACTGGAGGCCTAGGAGCTTTAGGAAGGGGTTCCGTGGTTTAACCTCGCGAGACAAACTCTACCACAGTCTCAATAACCAAGAGAACGCGCTCGTGGTGCTTGCAGCTACGGAGCAAGGCGTGCGTTGGAGCGATGTCGAATCGATTAGGGAGATGGGCTGGGAACTACTCATCGCTGTGTGGGACCGGGAGCGTCACCTGCTCTATCTTCATGGCTCCAACATTAACGGCTCATACAAGGAGCTTGCAAAGGCCATCTGTGGAAGTGACGTTGAGCTATTGATTGCGCCGGATCTCTTTCGCTGCTTCCACGGCATAAAGAGACTGGTTCTCAACAATGTTGGACTGAATGAACATCTGGGACGCCAGGTACGGTTCACCGCACGAATGGGGTCGGATGTTGAGGCTCGCATCGGACAGGCAGCCCGGCAAGGCGCAACGAAGGCCGTTCTGGCAGGCCAAGGCTTTGAACGTGGCCAGCGTTCGTCAGTGGGGGCTGCGAAGCGCGGTCGAGTTTGGTCAAACCTGAGGCTTCGCGTCGATACCTTTTCAGCCTGGGCAAAGGGCATTGGCCAGAAGCTGATCGATGAAACGATAGACCCAGATGCCGTGCTGTCGGGCACTCTCAAGCCGGTAGCGATCGGTTCGGTCCCGCACAAGGTAGCCATTGCCGCTGAATGGCCGATCGAACTGCTCATCCGACCTGAACATGCTACGTATTTCCTGGCCTCAGGAGTAACGGAAGAACCCCTCACAAATGTCGATATCGAGGTCTGCCCTCGGTCTGACGACGATCCGATTACCCTGAGAGTTTTCTCTGACAGATGGGAGCGCTTCTTACGACTCGAACTACTCGGGACCAATAACAGCATTGATTTCAAGTTCACTCAAGTCGGCAGGCACCAACTGGATATTCGTCGAGGTGAAACTGTAGAACCATTGGCGGAGTTCTTTAACGAATTCCCTCCAGTAGTCTGGTTCGCTGACGGGTCCTCACTGGAAGGATGCGAATATGTTGAACTACCCTCAACCACGCTATCGCCGTATTCGACCGGTCGTCTGACAGCCATCGACTGGACCGGTGTGAACATCAAGAAGGAGTCGCAGGGAGAGGCACGAGAAAATGAGACTGTGCAGTACAGACTCATTGAACAGTTGCAAAACGACTCCACGTATGAGGTCATCTTTGACGACGACGGTGCAGGTGAGGCAGCGGACGTCGTCGCTGTGCGGCTACAGGCAGAAGGAGACCGCAGCACTATCGAAGTGGAGTTTTACCACTGCAAGTATGCTCTAGGTGAACCAGGTGGGCGTGTGGATGACCTCTATGTAGTTTGCGGCCAAGCTCAGCGGAGCATTTGCTGGCTTACTAATCACGAGCGACGCATCGAGCTCTTCACGCATCTTCTGAAGAGGGATGCCATGCGAACGTCGAAGGGACGCTCCTCGCGTTTTGAGCGAGGAAATGTAGACTCCCTCATTCGGATACGCGACATAAGTAGAAGGAGTGAGGTCAAGCTGCGAGTCGCTGTAGTTCAACCCGGCTTGTCGATCGCCGCAGCCACAAGAAGTCAACTTACGCTGTTGGCTGTCACGGAGCGATACCTAAGCGATACCTACGAGGTTCCACTCCAGGTGCTTTGCAGTGCTTAGCTGCCTTGGCGTTCGCGTCCGTCGCGGCTGCGTTACGGTCCATGCGATTGAGGCAACTCTGCTCGGTGTTTGGCCCGATGCACTGGATTGCCTTGAACCAGACAGTGGCGACCGACCGATTCTGGCCGATGGCAGTCCTCGACCCAAACCGGTCGATCAGTGAATTGAAAAGCGGTCGTTCACCGCCTGCGTGTTGCGGTAGGGAGGTTCTCCGTTCGCTGGAATGTCCGGGGCAGGCGGCGGCAAATCTGCGACATGGCCGTGGTCCTTCAACAGACCAGCCCGACAGCGGCGCACCAAGTCCTCGCCAGCAAGAGCACAGCTGCGTCGAGCCTCACGGTCGAGTTGTTGTGCCATCGCGGTCAGGAGAGTTCCTCCAGTTTACGATGGAAGGGGATTGCTTCGTGATCCCGGCCATAATATTCGTACAGGTGTATCAGAAAGTGGAGGGCCAGGCGAAGAATGGGCAGGAGGCGGTGGGGATCGGTTTCGGCCATAGCGAGAATCGACCGAAAGCGCTGTTCAGCGTCTGCGGTCTGATGCTGACTTTCACGGTTGGCAGCCAGATAGAGTTGGGCATGCAGGGTCTCCGGATGGGTCGGCCCCAGGACGCGCAGCGCGAGGGGCACGACGGTTTCGAGAATGGGCGTCGCCTCTGTATGCCGGGAGAGGGATTGGAGCGTGATGGCCCAATGAATGGCCACGAGAATCCCGTCGAGGGTGGCCACGATCTCGGGGTCGCGCGTGAGGGCATAGGCCTGCTCTAAAAACGGTGCCGCATGATCAAATTGCTGGAGCGACATATAAGCGTTGCCGAGATTGGAGAGACAGGGAATGCGCATTCTGGCGGCCGGACCCGTGAGATGGGCCGTCTCGTTTAAGAGTTGTTCATAGTGGGCGATCGCCCGCTCCCATTGTTCCTGTCCGGCATAGACGGAGGCCAGATTGTCGCGCGCCGCGGCGCGGAGGGCGAGCAGGTCCGGACGCGATTCGGTGTGGGCGAGGACGGTGAGCAGGAGCCGTTCGGCTTCGTCAAACCGTCCGAGGTGTGTGGCTTGGGATCCAAGATTGTTGGTCGTTTTGAGCGTGTCCTCATGGGTGGGGCCGTAGGTCTCACGTCGGCGTTCCAGGAGATCGTGGGTGAGCGCATAGGCGTCGTCAACCTGGTAGAGATCCGTCAAACTTTCGGCGAGTTCATGCAGGGCAAGTAGCGTGTCTGGATGGGTCCGCCCATGGATGCGTTCCATGGTATAGAGCCAGGTGCGTAAGACCGGGAGGGTGTCGATGAGCCGCTCGTGCTCTCGGAGGACGGCGATCAGATGGAGGACTAGATTCGTGAACGCATCGAGCGACGCCGGGGGATCGACGCTCAGGAGTTTCCCTTCCAACTGCGTCCATTCGGTCTGTGGGAACGGGACCTCCTCGTCGAGTAGTGTCGTGAAGATGGTTAAGGCCTGGCTGAGCGCGTGATAGGGGGTCGTGGCAGGCCAGCGTTCGCTGATCGCCAATGCGTGCGGGAGGTGTTTCTGGGCAATGAGCTGGTCGTTCTGCCGAAGCGCGATTAGAATTTGTATGATCGTTTCGTTCCATTTCGCGGCGCGAGGAAGGGTCGTGGGGGCCTCTGGAAGGTGAAGCGGGTTGAGATAGTGAGAGGTGGTAGGCCGGTACACTCTTTGGCTCTCGTCCTCATCCCAGATAATCGGTTGTTGATGCGGCTTGTCCACCCAGGTCTCTCCGGACATACTTAGGACGGTCAGAAAGAAACAGCCGAGCTGGTTGGGCTCCGTGGTGGTGATGCGGGTGACGTCGAGGAGCGGGTCGTTGACCTCGGGGTCTGCTCCCGGTTCGCCTTGGTCCATCATCATCGACACAAACATCGTCCCGACACAGAGCATTTCGTACACGGTCCAGTGCTGGGCCGAGAGGAACGCGGCCATGGTTTTGGCGTGCGTTTCTATCGAAAGATCGGCGTGTCCCTCTGAGGAGAGCAACTTTACTGACTCTGCGGGAATCGTGACGATCTCATGGAACCACGGGGCCTTCCATTGTGGTATGGGGTGTGGCCCTGAGTCTGTGGCTTGCTGAAGGACAAAGGCGGCGATGCCTTGCCAGAATGTCGCTCGGGTCCTCATGTGGGGGGTCTGTAGGAGCTGTCGGACCAGAGGGCGCGCGGTTGAGTCGGCCCAGGGGAGGAGTTGCGCATGCTGGCCACTCGCACGGTCCATGCAGAGGACGGTTTGGATGAGCAGCATCGCCATGGACGCTTGTTCCACGGTCCATTGTTCGTCAGACACCCACCGCATCAGGGTATTGAAATGCTGTTCGAGTCGCTTGATGTAGTCGTGGACTGAGGTGTGGCGGCTCGACATGAGAGGGTCCTTGTGTAGTGGGTGGAAAAGGAACTTGTGTTGGCGGCGTCTAGCATTACTGATTCTGAGAGTGCTGGCCCGATGTCTTCGTGGGGCCTGTGTGAAAGTCCAGACCAGTTGGGGTCTCATCGGATGGTTTGGGGATAAGCTTGAGGGTTAGATTGGGTGTGAGGGGGCTCCGGAAATTCGGACAGTATGGTAAGTGGCAGCCTGGCTTCACCGAAGCCACCAGGCGGTGACGAACCAGAGGAGCGAGGCGTCGGGGTAGGGGCGAGATTTTAAAACTCTAGAGCCCTAGAGACAACAGGTTTCGGTCTTTCTGCATCATTCAGTTCTCAAGGCATTCCGTCGAGCCCACGATGCTTATATCCTTGCAGCCCACTCTCAATGCTGACACCAGTTTGCAGTCTTCGTCCCACCGTCATAGGGCACTGCCAATCCGGCCTCAATCAGCTGGCGAGCCACATCGCGGCCATCAGTTCTGATCCCAGCCAGGACTCTAAAATATTTATCCCGGCGGAGGTCCACCAATTCGATCTGTTTGGCCTCGTTTAACATTCCTTCCGTCACAGCTTTCGCCTGCCGGGCCATGATCTTTTCACGGTCACACTTACCATGCATCTCGGGTGTATCGATACCAGCCAGCCGAACTGGAATGCGGTTACCAAAGGGAGGTGGAACAGTGGGGAGCGTGAACGTGCATGTGTCGCCGTCATGGCAACCGTGAAAAATGACGACCTGTGAAGGGGGAAGGGTGCCCTCGCCACCAAACTGTGGGGACAGCAACTCTGAGCAGTGAATGCGCGGGGCGCATCCCACAACGAGAACTAGACCAATAGTTCCAAACAGAAGCCGCAGCGTATGCACAATAATAACCTCATCGTACCCGGATTCTTTGCCGGTTATGAGACCGAGGGTGGCTTTCGGTCTTGGAATGTCCTGGCCTACTTCTGCTTTGCCACAATCTTGTACTTGATCCCTTCATAGGTCGCCCGTGGGATAATCTTCTTCTGCGCGAGCTCATCCTTCCTTTGATACGGCCGACCCTTGATGATCTTTTCGGAGTAGGCGTCTCCGATTCCAGGAAGCGCTTTGAGTTGGTCGACGGTGGCCGTGTTGATGTCGAGGGGCTCGCCTTTCTCAGCTGCGTGGCCCACCGGAGAATTTATCACACCAAGGGGGAAGAGGGGGAGCGCGAGCAGGAGCACGGTGCCCAGTCCTACACGGAGTGTCCACTTCATGAATTGTGATCTCATCGCAGTCTCCTTGTTAGTGAGTCGTGCCCTTTGGCAATTGTTGTCCCAACTCAATGATCCGCCCCAACCGTTCCAGCAAGTTAAGTGACTGGTGCGAGGTCAGCCCGTTGTTGTTGAGCAAGGCGAGAATATCGTCGATGATCTTGTTTTCAGTTTCGATGA
>NZ_CAJNBJ010000015.1 GCF_905220995.1 Nitrospira defluvii | reverse complement strand
ACCGCGCCGCTTGCGCACGGTCCGTCACGAGCAGCGCCGCCTGGCTGTCGTCGAGCATGTAGCGCAGCCGCTCGACGGGGTACGACGGATCGAGCGGCACGAAGGCGGCCCCCGCATACCAGGTCCCGAGCAGGGCGACCACGAGCTCCACCGACCGGTCCAGCGCGACCGCCACGAGGCATTCCGGTCCGACTCCGCGGCGACGGAGGGCCTGGGCAAGTTGGTACGCCTGCCGGAGCAACGCCGCATAGGTCACGGTCGTCGCGCCCGCCCGCACGGCGATGGCCGCCGGTGTCCGTGCCGCCTGCGCCGCAATCTGCGCCGGCACGGCCGTCCGCGCATAGGCCCGTGCCGTCTGATTCCACCCCCTCACCACCTGCCCTCGCTCCGCTTCGTCCATCAGGGGAAGTGCCGCGAGCTTCCGTTGGGGCTCTGCTACGATCCCTGCGAGCAAGGTGAGGAAATGGCCGCTCATGCGATCGATCGTGGCCGGCTCGAACAGATCCAGATTGAATTCGAAGAAACCAGTCAAGCCCTCTGGTGCCCACGTCATTTCCAACGACAAGTCGAACTTCGCACTCCCCGGATCGACCTCCACCGGTTCGATCGTGAGGTCAGGAATCTCCACCATGTCCCGGCCAAGGGTCTGTAGCGCGAACATCACTTGAAAGAGCGGAGCATGGCTCAGATCACGATCCGGCTTGAGCGCCTCGACGACCTGCTCAAACGGCACATCCTGGTGGCTTTGCGCGCCCAACACCGTTTCCCGCACCCGCTCGAGAAGATCAATGAAACGCGGATTACCGCTTACATCGGTCCGCAGGACGAGGGTGTTGACGAAGAAGCCGATTACTCCCTCCGTCTCGACAGTCGTGCGATTCGCGATCGGCGTGCCGATCGACAGGTCCACATCTCCGCTGTACCGATGCAACAACACCTGAAACGCCGCGAGCAACGTCATGAACAGGGTCACGCCCTGTCTCCGACTCAGTCCCTGCAAGGCGGCGGCCATCTCCGGGGAAACGGCAAAATTGCGGCGCGCGCCACGGAACGTCTGGACGGTAGGACGGAGATGGTCGGCGTGCAGGCTGACCATCGCAGAGGCCCCCGCAAGGGTCTCCTTCCAGTAGTCCAATTCTCGCCCGAGGACGTCGCCCGTCAACCACTCTCGCTGCCACCGGGCATAATCGGCATACCGCACCGCCGGAGTCGGCAAAGGCACGGGCTGGCCGTCACGCAAGGCGCCGTAAGCCGCCAGCATATCGCCCAGCAACAGATTCAACGACCATCCATCTGCGATGACGTGATGCAAGGTGACGAGCAACAGATGATCCTCGTCGCTCAGTTGAACCAACTTGACGCGCCACAGGAGGCCGCCTTCCAAGGCGAACGGCTTTCGGGCCTCCTCGCCGGCCAGCGCTGCGACATATTGCTCCAAAGACAGGCCTGATGCCGGATCGGCAGCCTGCTGATCGAACGGCACGGCCGGTGCATCCAGATCCACTTGCACCGGGCGACCCTCGGCGCGGAGGAACCACGTACGTAATTGATCGTGACGCGTCGCCACGACTTCAAAACTCGAACGCAACGCGTCCACATCGAGCGGACCACGGAGCCGGAGTCCGAAGGAGAGGTTGTAGAGCCAGCTTTCCGGATCGAGTTGCGACAAGAACCAGAGTCGCTGCTGCGCATAAGACAAGGGAGCCGGACCCTCCCGTCCCGATGCCGTCAAGGGAGGAACCTGCCTGCCTTGTCCTTCCGTCCGAACCCGATCGATGGTCTGAGCCAGATCGGCGACGGTCGGACATTCGAACGCAGCCCGCAACGGAAGCTCGATGTGGAACGCACGCCTGATGCGGGAGACCACCTGAGTCGCCAAGAGGGAATGTCCGCCCAGCTCGAAAAAATGGTCCCGCACCCCGACGCGTTCGAGACCGAGAATGTCCGCCCAGATACCGGCCAGCAGCTCTTCCGTAACCGTACGCGGCGCAAGGTAGGTGGCTTCGTGGAGACCGGACAGATCGGGAGCATATAAGGCTCGCCGGTCCACCTTGCCGTTCGGCGTACGCGGCAAAGAGTCCAGCGTGAGCACAATCGAGGGAACCATGTACTCGGGAAGTTGTGCCTGGAGCGCGGTCCGCAGCCGGTCGCTATCGATCGATCGGCCTTCCTGCGGCACGACGTAGGCCGCCAACCGCCGTTCTCCGGGGCGGTCTTCCCGAACGATCACGGCTGCCTCCCGCACATCGTCCTGGTCGGTCAGGCAGGATTCGATCTCACCGAGTTCGATCCGGAATCCCCGCACCTTGACCTGATGGTCCACACGCCCCACATATTCGATCGTGCCGTCGGGCCGGTAACGGGCCAGATCACCGGTGCGATACAGCCTTGCTCCGGGCGCGTCCCCGAACGGGTCCGGCACGAACGACTCTGCCGTTCTGGCGCAGTCTTCCAGATATCCTCGACCGACACCGATTCCTCCGATCCACAGTTCGCCGGAGACGCCGACCGGCACCGGTTCACACAACCGGTTGACGATGTAGAGGCGCAGGTGTTGAATCGGCCGCCCAATCGGAACCCGGACGGCATCTGCAGGCGGCGCCGCCAGGATGGGATGGACGGCGACGTCATCGGCACATTCGGCCGGTCCATAGGCGTTCATGAGGGGGATCTTCGGGTGGCGCTCGAACCAGCGGCGACAGAGGGCCAGCGGCAGCGCCTCCCCCGTCGGCAAGACCCAGCGCAGAGACGCAAGGACCGGTGGCGCGTCCGCACAGTCGCCGGCGTCCAAGAGAGCCTGCAACACGGCAGGTACCGCCTCGTAAATGGTTATGCCGGCTGCGTCCAAATGTCTCAGCAGTCGCGATGGCTCTCGCACCAGGTCGTCGGACAGGATATGGGTGGTGGCTCCGCACAGCAACGCGGTCAGGAATTGCCACACCGAAATATCGAAACATTGGGAGGCGGTTTGTGCGATGACGTCATCGGGTCCGATCGCGAACGACCTCACCTTGCTCTCGATGTTGTTGAGCATGCCGCCCATCGTCACCATGGCCCCCTTCGGGATGCCGGTCGAGCCGGAGGTATACATGACATAGGCCAACTGATCCGGCCGCGAAGGTACGCGACGATCGTGGTCTCCTCCCTGCTGCGACATGAGATCGTCCAAGACCACCGCGAACGGACGTGCCGCCTGAGGCATCAGCGACAGAGCCTGCTCCAGCTGACCGCTCAGTCGCCGCGAGACGACGACGACGCGAACGCGGCTCAGCTCCAGCAGCCGCGCGACACGGGCGACCGGATGGTGCGGGTCGAGCGGCAGATAGGCAGCGCCGGCCTTGAAACAGCCGAGGATCATCGTCAGCAGGTCTGGGCTGCGCTCATCCAAAACCGCGACGACCGCATCCGAACTCATTCCTTCCGCTCCCAACCGATGGGCCAGACGATTGGCCCGACGGTTCAAGACCTCATAGGTCACGGACTGGTCGCCGCAACGGACCGCGATGGCCTGCGGGGATCGCCGCACCTGCGCTTCGAATCGCAGGGCAAAGCTCCGGTCGTCCTGAGGTGTGTCCGTCTCTCCGATTCCATACGACAGGAGCCGCGCGCGTTCTTCCCGATCCAGCATGGGCAGGTCACCGATGCGGACATCCGGCCGCGTGATGAGGGCCTCCAACAGACCTTGCAAATGACCGATCATCCGGAGGACCGTTTCCGAATCGAAAAGGCGGCGGTCATAGGACAGTTTGAGCCCCAACTCTTTCCCCGGCCAACCCATCACGGTCATGGGATAATTCGTATGGACGCGATACTGCTCCTCCTCGGCGCGGAACATGATCCGCCCCTCGCACAGCGCCGGATCCACCGGGGCATTCTCAAACACGAACAGGCTGTGAAAGAGGGCTTCTCCCCGCGGGATCTCGCTCGAGCGTTGAATGTGAATGAGGGGGGTATATTCATACTCGCGAAGGCGGACGTTTTCCGCTAACAGATCTTTCAACCAGGCGATGACCGGACGATCCGGCGTCACCGAGACGCGCAACGGCAATGTATTGATGAAGAGGCCGAGCACCGATTCGACTCCGACGAGTTGAGTCGGTCGGCCCGCCACCGTCACGCCGAACAGCACGTCCTTCTCGCTGCTGTAGTGCGCGAGGAGCAGGGCCCAGGCTCCCTGCACGAAGGTATTCGCCGTCACACGATGTTGTTGGGCCAGGGCCGTGAGCCGTGCCGTGAGATCCGCGCTCAGGTGTAGGCAATGATCCGCTGCGTCATCGTTTTGGTCGGCCAACCCCTCCGGGGGCCGGTCATAGGCAAGCGGAGTGGGTGTGGAAAACCCCTGCAGATACTCGCGCCAGAACCGATTCGCTGCGTCCAGATCCTGCTTCTGCAACCAGGCGATATAGTCCCGATAGGAACGCGGCTTCTCCGCCTGGCACACGAGACCCTGGGCACAGGCCTCATAATGAGCCAGGAAATCCATCAGCAGCGGAGAGATGCACCATTCGTCGAGCAGGATATGGTGAAAGCTATGGACGAACTGATAGGTATGGTCGGTCAGACGGATGAGCCGCAAGCGCATGAGCGGGGCCTTGGCAAAATCGAACCCCCGGGCAAGTTCCTGCTGCAACAACGCATCGAGATCGGCGATCTGCGCCGCCCGCTCCTTCCCCCGCCAGTCCATGACATCGAGCGGGACCTCGATGTCCTTGTGAACGGCCTGCAGGGGACGTTTCTGATTCTTCCAGGCGAACGAGGTGCGCAAGATCGAATGCCGCGCAATGACCTGTGTCCAGGCTTGGAGAAATACCGTCGGGTCTACCTCGCCTTCCACGTAATACCGGTTCTGCATCAGGTAGATGCCCGTGCCGGGGTTCATCAGCGTATGGAACAGCATGCCCTCCTGCATGGGAGAGAGCGGATATACCGCCTCGATATTCTTGAGAGTTCCGCCGGTCGCGTGCTCGGCCGTCCGCTGCTTGGTCTTGTTCGCCTGCATGCCTATCCAATCTCCTTCAACAGGTTCTCCATCTCCTCGTCGCTCAGTTCCACATCCACCACCCGTCCCGGATCCTGCTCGTCTGCCGAGGGCGGGCCTGCATCAACGCTCCCGATCACCGCGACCGCAGCCGCCGACGCGACGGTCGGGTGCTCGAAGAGCTGCTTCGGGGTCAGCGTGAGGCCTTCTCGATGGGCCTTGGCCAGAACTTGCAGACTCGTGATCGAATCCCCGCCGAGTTC
>NZ_CAJNBJ010000014.1 GCF_905220995.1 Nitrospira defluvii | reverse complement strand
CACGTCGTAGAAGAAGCCGTCTTCACGATCCCACAACTCGATGTTCTCACCGCCGATGTTATTCATGGCGCGACAGATGTAGACGAAATGTTCGAAGAATTTGCTGGCCACGTCTTCATAGGCGCGATTGTCCCGGGCCAGTTCCAGCGCGATCGTCAGCATGTTGAGACAGTACATGCCCATCCAGCTGGTCGCATCCGACTGTTCGAT
>NZ_CAJNBJ010000013.1 GCF_905220995.1 Nitrospira defluvii | reverse complement strand
CCGCCGGCCAGGCCCCGGCGCGGAAACGGCGGCGGGGGAAGACAGCTGTCATCGCATGAGATGAAACGGTGCAGTCCTCAGCATAACAATGCACGTATTTCCACAAAGACGAGTTTGACAGTCTGTCACGAGCGGAGTACCTTTCGACTCATCCCTGCATGATTGTATGTGATCCTGCTCGACCAGGTCGTACGAGGCTAAGTATTTTCTCATTTCGTCAAGCTTCAGAGATCACCGGACAACCCAAGTCACCATGCCGATTACCGGAATCACATGGAAAAGCAATCGAGAGTACGACATCCACTTATTGCGCGGTAGGACCTTACCTGCCCTCCTCGCTGCCGTCGATGTCCAGCTCCCTGATGGGAGCAGTCAAGATGCGGCGGCCTATCTGGCGGCCAATGCCGACGTCACCATCAACTTCCAGCCTTCGTTTCGAAACGTGCTCGACCTCACCGCCACACCCCCGACTTGCTCCGGCTTCGGCATCACCATCAACAATGACAATGGCGAAGTCCGTGTGCCGGCGCCTCCCACCCCTGCACCGGTCATTCACAATTTCCTGCTTCACGTAACGGCGCAGGATTCAAGCGACGACAAGGAATACCGCATTAGCGTGCGGATTCATCTTCATAACCGTGTGACATCCGCCTGGCTGACGCCTCCGATTCTGACCTTGCGGCCGGACGGTCCGACATTGCCGCAAACCACGTTCAGGCGTTTCACGGTCCGCGCGCAGTTCGATGACCAGACCGTCGGCGACCTGACCAATCACCAGGGACTGACGTGGGGGCCCATCGGCAATGTGGAACCATCCGGCCGATTGGTCATTTCGGTCGGGAACAGCCCGAGCGACCCTGCCGTCGAGATCACCGCCACGCTCCCGGCAGACCTGCGTGATCCCGGCTCCCCTACCCCTCCTGAGATCATCGCCCGCGGCCATATCCGGTTCGCGACTGATTGGGCGGCGGAAAGCACCATCAAAACCGAGACCGTGCAGGTCCAGGATACCTGGCCGGGAACGGTCAACCCTGAACTCGTCCCGAATTTTCTCTTCTTGTCCGATGGCTATATTACCGACGACAAACCGCAGTTCGAATCTCAAATTCGAAGCCTGTTAGGGTTGATGAAAAAGAGCCGGCTGACGCGCCCCTTCGACCTGCTCTCCACGTCGATGAATTATTTTCAGGCCTTCGTGCCCTCCAGCCACCATGGGATTTCGGTGCTCTGCGAAGTCTACCCGGCTCAACAGAAGAACGGGGAGGTGCAAACTAATAGCGACGACACCGTGAATCTCTATTGTGTGCCTGATCCGGAGGACCCATCGGCAGGAGCACGCTGGGATCTCAGCAACCTGCTGTTCAGGCTTGGGCTTCCCGTTCCCGGACAGGGACTCGACCGGCCAGTGAAAGAAATCCGCGACTATTGGGATAGCATCCTCGACGACGTACCGCATGACAGGATCGCCGACGAAACGGTCCGACGCTGGCAAAAATTGGCAAGGCGGACGTTTCTCGAAGAAACTGATTCGACTCTTGGTTTGGCCTACGGCGATTACCCCAATGTCACCGATGAAAGCGACAATCGCCAAGTCGGCTTTCATCTGCGACGAATGTCGCGCGCGCGGCTGGATCCGATCTTAAACCGCCTGCACGACACGAAAGGGAATCCGATGGGCCAACTCTGGGTCCAACGGACGGACGGCACACGTCCCAACAGCTACCCCCTGATCTTTCTCTTCTCCTCCCTCAAATGGGATCGCGGGGTGAACTACGGCCGCGGGTACATCGCCATGAACGTCGAAGAGCGATACGAAATCCCGGCGAGACCCGTCTCGGGCAAACCAACGTATCGCATCGATCTCACCGGCCGCATCACCAAGACCATCGCCCATGGACGCCTCATCCGGGGGTGTCACGAGGTGGCACATTCGTTCGGCCTGGGCGACGAATATAGCGAGAAGGGAACCTTGCCCCAGAGCCGCGAGATCGACCAGCATTACGGCAACCTCCAAAAACACAGCGACCTGCTCGACTCCTTCAACGACATCGACGGCGATCTCATTAAATGGCGCTGGCATCGCATCCGCAAAGCCACCGTCGTCATGGGCGCGATCGGCCAAGCTACCCCGGGTGTCTTTCGCATTCCGATTCCCTTGGGCCAAAGTCTGCAGTTCAAACAGGGCAACACAGTGCTCCTGCGCGCTCGACGGTACCCGAATCCCCTCCCGCGCAATCCTGACATCAGCGAGCACCTGCAGATCGTCGGCCTGGCAGATCCGGGAGGAGTGGCAGACCTCTCAAAGCCTGAGGGGCCGGACAATCCCCTGGGCGCAGCCATCCTGGTGTCGCCCAAGACCGGTCACTCATTTACCGCGGCCGATGCGGCGCGGTTCGGGGCCGGTTGCGTGCTGTACCTGCCCGTGGAAGCCAGTGAAACGGCCCGCTCGGAGGACTACCCCTTTGCCGAAATGATCGCCCTGAACGTGAAAGACCACATCACGGACCGAGGCTGCGCGCTGAACCAGGACCCCGACAGTGACGAGATCTGCGTGCCGGACAAGAACGACATTCAGAAGCCAAAGAAGCTCGATATCGATTTTCCCCGCTGCTTCAAACACAAGAACCGGATCGTCGGCTTGTTTACCGGCGGCAAAACCTATCACTGCGGGATTTATCACCCCACGGGGAACTGCATCATGCGCAACTCGGACAGTGACGGAAAAGAGTTCTGCCCGGTGTGCCGCTACCTGTTGGTGGATATCATCGATCCGCACAAGCACTTTTCCATCGACCTGGATTACGGCGAGATTTATCCGCAAAAATGAGCACCACGACGGGCACATTCGAACAGGTCGCACGCGCCATGATCGACGCGATGGCACCGTTGCGCCGCGCCTTGAGCAACCGCGACGCATTTCAGTCCTTCATGCTGCGTCTCGGCTGGGAGCCCTTGTCCGTTCCTCCGGCTTATACCGCGCTGGGGACGACGGTTGCCGAAGCGATGCAGGCAGTCGAGGCCCTACGAGACGATCCGACGACCGAGGAGATTCTCGCTCTGCTCAGGAAGGCCCAAGCCGCCTACCTCGCTATCCAGCGAATCGAACAGGCGCCGCCAGGCGTTGATGCGGGCGCGTTTCTGAGCGAGATCGGCGAACGACTGTTCGAGATCCTCCTGACAGACTATCTTGCCACCCATCAACCGGCCCTATTCAATTGGCTCGCGATCCTCAATGTGATCGAGACGGTGGACATCCCGGCCACGGCACATCAACGCGCCCATGTGCGCACGCACTTCCATTGGGCCAATATCCCGAAGATCATTCGCGATCCGTCCTCCCTGCCGGAAAAGGTGTATGGATGGGGTACGCAGGAGCTCAAGTTTCAGCTCCTGCTTCAGCACCTCAGCGAACTGTTGTTCGCGTTCGGTTTTCCGGTCTTCATTGGCAAGGCAGAGGAATTGCTCGCCAACGGGTATGCAGGCCGAGACATCGACCTGGATGAAGACACGCAGTGGCTCAAGGTTCCCTTCTATTACATTACAATCGCCGACCAGGAACTCGAAGCCGCCATCAGTGTCGTGGAGCTGAAGGGCAACGGCGCTACCTTGCCCGGCCTTGCCATCCAACCTCACATCCCGAACGAATTCCCGCTGACCCTGCGCCTGGCGCCGACCATCGATTTGCGCGTGCGCGCCGGCACCAATGCCGCCACCCAAGTCGGCATCGTGCTCCGCCCAGGCGAGGCGTCGATTAAATACCCCTTCCAACCGGGCACAACACCGCCTTCTGCGGGTATCGGTCTCGGGTTCGACTTCAAACCGTCTGCGTCGGCTTTGTTGTTCGGTTCACCGAACGCCACCCGCCTTGAACTGCAGGGGGCATCAGTCGACTTGGGGGCCTCCTTTGTCGAGAACGAACTGGACGTCCAGGTGGCGGCGCAACTCAAGGACCTGACGCTTGTGCTGCAACCGGGGGAGGCCGACTCCTTCCTGCGCAGCCTGCTCGGCGACAGCGAACGCCGGCTCACGATTCCACTAGGTCTGGAATGGTCTCGCAGAAACGGTGTGCACTTCGCAGGAAGCCAGGCCTTCGAAACATCCTTGCCGGCCAATCTCTCGATCGGCCCCCTCAGGGTACAAGGCCTGACGCTGCAACTCTTTGCACCCACCGATCATTCCGCGGACCTGACCCTGGGAGTGGGAACTCAAATCTCCGGCACCCTCGGCCCGGTGTCGTTTGCTGCGGAAGGAATGGGATTCCGCCTGCAAACCACCTTTGCTCCAGGCAACGTCGGTCCATTCGACCTCTCCCTCGGCTTCCAACCGCCGACCGGCCT
>NZ_CAJNBJ010000012.1 GCF_905220995.1 Nitrospira defluvii | reverse complement strand
TCGCCCGTTGGCCCTGCGACGGCGGGGCGACGCCCCATCAGCCGCCGGAGCCCCTGGGAGAGGGTCCCGGCGAGAGAGCCCTCTGAGGCATGGGTTGCGCCCAGTCGATACCGCTTCGACAAACCATTTACGCTGACCGCGGTATCGCCCATCTAAATTACATCGGCGAAGGTTCGCTCCACCCTCCTAAAAAACATGACACCTCCGATCAACAGGACCAACACAACAGCCAAACTTACGCTCACCATGCTCCAGTCAGGAGCAGCCTTTCCAAGTAGCGCCCACCGGAATCCCTCAATGACACCAGCCATTGGATTCAGGCCGTAGTACCACCGCACAGGCTCTGGGACCAACGATGCGGGGTAAAGGACAGGGGATGCGAACATCCACAGCTGTGTAATCAGTGGAACCACAGAAGCCACGTCCCGATACTTTACGTTGAGCGCTGAAAGCCAAAGGCTCACGGAGAGAGCCGCAAGCAAGGCAACAGCTACAAGCAGAGGTAGGAAGATAACCGTCCACTGTGGTACCAATTGATACCACGCCATCATCCCGACCAGAATCAGCAACCCGACACCAAAATCTACTAGATTGATAAACGTGGCAGAAATTGGAATGATTAGCCTGGGAAAGTAGACCTTCTTTATAAGGCCTCCTTCTGTAACAACACTTAATGTGCTGCGCTCAAGACTCCGTGCGAATAAAGACCAAGGCAGAATTGCCGCAAACGCAAAGAGAGGGTATGGCAAGCCATCTGAGGGAACTTTTGCCAAATAACTAAACACAAGAGTGAAGATTAGTGTGCTGAGGAGTGGTTGCATCAGAGCCCAACTGGCCCCAATGACAGTCTGCGCATAGCGCGTCTTAAGATCTCGCCAGGCCAAAAAGTAAAACAGTTCTCTAGCAGCCCATAGCTCACGCCACCCGACTTGAATGTAGCCCTCACGTGGTTCGATCACTACGGTACCAGAATCCACTTGCGCTAACGCAGACTCCATGATCACTCCAAATCGCGAAACATCATAATGGGATATAAAACTCGCTGTGCACGCCTATGTTCCTATTGATACAGCCTCATACTAGACGATTGACAACGTTGCGGGCATCGTCGATGCAACCTGCCGCCTCAAATACGTCACATTACAAGAGTAGCACAGCCACGAAAAAACCCTAAGTAATGTTGTGCTGCTCATGCCCCCAGTGATCTACGGCAAGTGGTGCCAACGTTGCCGAAGGCTTTATCAATGGATAGACACCCAGCCTGGATAGGAGAGAAACGTAGACGAGCCCGTGACCCGAACCACGCATTCTTAAAAGTCAAACGATGGAAGAACCGATGCACAATGTGTGAGGAACCACAGGCCCCTAATTCCGACCAACGCAGACACTGGCATTCCCGGCAAAGACGCGAGAGTCATCATCCTCAATTCAGGAGAACATCTGATGGGCTTACGGGGGGAAAAGTCCCTTCCACCTTCATAGAGGCTTTCATTTGTATACCGTGGTACTGCGCAATTTGAGGAAACACTTCCCGTATGGGGGAAAATGCGAAATCTTGGAGAAGTGCTCGCAGCCTAAATTCCGTCTTATCAAGGTTCATATAGTGTCGAAGGCGTGATAGGATAGAACCTTCCATTCTTGGCTGCTTTGGATCAAACTCCCATGGATGCATATACATGACCAAAGGCGAGCCCTTCCTTTCTAGCTTACGTAGTAGTGTACGGAGCAGTGGGTACGGGTAAAGCCGAAAATACCCTCCACCAGCAACAGGCACACGTACACCCAGACATTTGACCGTTGAAGGAGGGACTTCCCAGAGAAGGCCGGAGGCCGTCGACAATTGATGTACATCCGGGTTAGCAGAAGGAACACCGTATCGGTCATGCACAACAGGAAATATACTGGAATCGTAAACATACCCTTCTTCGACGAGAATTTGAGTTGCCCACATTGTGTCCTTCGTGATTGAGAAACTTGGCGCACGATAGCCCAACACCGGTTGCGACAAAATACTTTCCAGAATCCCCTTCGCCTTCCGAATATCGTCACGAAAAGCGGCCGGAGTTTGAGCCGTTATGAGCTCGTGGGCATATCCATGTGAAGCCACTTCGTGCCCCGCTGATGCAATCTGACGAACCAAGGAGGAATATCTCTCCGCCACCCACCCAAGCACAAAAAACGTCGCCCGTATCTGTCTGTTGCCCAATAGTTCCAGCAACTTTTCGGTGTTAGCTTCCACGCGACTTTCATACTGATCCCAATGGCGCCGCCTCATGGGAGATTCAAAAGCGGAGACTTGAAAGTGTTCCTCGACATCAAATGAAAGGCAATGTTTGGCAATCGTATCAGGCATGTGCACCTTCTACCGCGCCCCCTCACCCATGAACATAACCTTCACTGTATGAACTACAATGCGAAAATCCAAGGCTAGGGACAGATTCTTGACATAAAACAGATCATATTGCAGCTTTACGTGCGAGTCCTCCTTCGAAGCGCCGTAACGAAAGCGTGTCTGCGCCCAACCGGTAATTCCTGGACGAACCGTATGCCTCAAATCGTAATAAGGGATCGTGTTTCTCAGCTCTTGAACAAACACAGGTCGCTCAGGTCTTGGCCCGACAAGACTCATTTCTCCCTTTAAAACATTAATCAGTTGGGGAAGTTCATCCAATCTCCACTTCCTGATCCAACGACCAACTCTGGACACACGTGGATCTTCGTTGGATGCCCATCGTGCACCGCTTTGTTCAGCATCCTGACGCATGGATCTAAACTTCCAAATCATGTATGGGCGCCCACGCAACCCCACACGCATTTGTCGATAAAATACTGGACCGGAGGAGTCTAATTTGATGAGCACAGACAAAACTAGAACGACTGGTAACAATGCGATCATTCCAACTATTGCCACAACCACGTCCAAAGCGCGCTTGAATAGCATCGTGAGAAGGCGACGACGAAAACCGGTTGAAAAAATCAAGGCGCTTGGTTTGAGGTGATCAATAGAGAGGCGCCCGGACTCCTCCTCATATAAATAGTGACCATCAACCACGTCTCTCCCCATAGCCTTCATGTCTAGAAGGGTCTGAACAGGTAGTACCGCGCGCCGATCCTCCAAGCAGACTGCCACTGTATGAACTTGATACCGCTCAGCAATCTCAAACAATTGGTCATAGGTCCCAATAATGGTGGGGTTCACTAAGCGCTCACCGACACGACTCGCATCCTTGTCTAGAAACCCAACAACTTCAGTAAAACCGGCCCGTTTCGCAAGTAGAGTTTGACACAAGTCTCTTGCCAGAGGCCCAACCCCAAGGATCAAGACCCGCCTCGTAAACTTAGGGAAACTAACCGAGACTGACACAAGCGGTTGCCGGGAGGACAAAGACTCTAGACCTGTCTCCTGATCTGATTTACTTGAGCTGTTCATGGTGCGCTTCGCGGTAATACTCTTGCTGCATGTAATACGGAGTGGTGTGAGCATCAAGGCCATTCAATATGATCCCAAGGTTGGTATTCTCTCCAAGAGCCTTGAGTGCCTTTTGCACAACATCTCGCCCTGTCATGCTTGCCTTCACCACATAGGCAATAAGGTCCCCCGTACTTGCAAGAACTTGCATATCGGCGAGTGGTAGTACGGGCGGCGCGTCTATAATGACATAGTCGAACTTTTCCTTAAGTTCGGCGACTAAATCAGACAACTGATGCATCTTGGCCAATCCTACCGGGTTGTCGCCAACTGATCCTGCTGGAAGAATCCACGGACCCGATTCCCCAAGCCGCTGCACACAATCCTCGATCGCCTTCGTACCTCGCAGCACTTCCACCAGTCCCGGATGCTGCCAGACGCCTGCATAGATATGTTGCATCGGTCGCTTGAGATCACAATCAATTACGATCGTTCTTCGATCAAGGTCCTTAGCAAGTACATAACCCAAATTAAGTGCTGTCGAAGACTTTCCCTCCCCCATTACTGCGCTGGTCACGACAATAGCCGTGCTTTTTCGGTCGCCAGTCATCAATTCAAGCCTGGTAGCTGCGACGCGATATTGCTCTGCCACGAAGGAGAGCGGTCGCCACATGGAAACCAGCTCTAACCCTGGGGTTGGAGCATGCAACTGCCCATTCTGCCCCCTCTGCCTCACAGATGCGGCAGGCAGGCCACCAGCAACCTGCATATCATCGCCGCTCTGCTTCCCGCTACCCGGTAGCATCAGTGAAGAACCACGCTTCTTGCCGGACAACGCTCTGACGGTTTGCATGGCCCCACCAAATGCACTTTCGTACAGCGGGATAGAGGCAATCACTGGAAGGCCTAGTGTGATCTCAACTTCCTCTGCGGAACGGAACCCTCTCCCCATCAGCTCTAATCCAACAGCCCCCCCAAAACCCAATGCACAACCCAGAACAAGTCCTGCGGCCATGATCAGCGGAATATTTGGGATCACAGGCACGACCGGTGTGTATGCTGGATCTACGATGCTGAACTTTGCTCCCTTACGTCCCTGCGCCAAACTCTTCTGCATGCCGGCGGTCAGTTTCTTATCCAATAACGACTGGTAATTTTTTTGAAGATTTTCATAATCTCTCTCAAGCGTCTTCAATTTTTGTTCCCGCTCGGGAGTATGTTCAACTCTTCGTTCATATTGTGACATCTCAACGGCGATATGAGCTTGACGGCGCTTCACTGCATCTAATTCGAGCACTATCTCGTCCCGTTGCTTTAACAACTCAGCGTGGTATGGATCAATCGCTTTTCGCTTGGATTTCTTCGTTGCTATCGGTTCATCCTCTGCCTCAGTTTCCGGCAAGAGGTCACGATATTGAGCCGAGGTCATCTCCTTTAGCTTTCGTATCTCCTCCTTGACTTGGACTAGGTCAGGATACGTATCCTTATACATCGAGGAAAGCTCTACCAACCGCCGCTCCAACTCCTTAATTCTCCCTAAGCGCGGATCTTTACTTCTTTTGCTGGATGTCCCGATTGGAGAATCGCCACTGACTTCCCCGGTCTCCTCGTAATCCTTAATTGACTTGTCAAGTTGGACCAGACGATTGGATAGACTCTGGGACTGCTCACCTTGAGAACGCATATCTTCCTGAAGACGATCCAATTTGCGCAGGTTCGCATCAATTTGCTGAGGCAACTCTCCCAAGTGCTGTTGCTTAAACTCTGAAATAATCTTCTCTTTGACCTCTAGTTCTGCCTTCGCATGCTTTAACTCAAGACCAAGAAAGTCTTCCGCTGCCTCAACACCCCGTTCCCGATCCTTCAGCGTTTCTTCGATAAAAAGATCACTGAGTCGTGACGTCACATCTCTGGCAATGATTGGGTCCTCGTTTGAGAATGACAGGGTAATGAATAACTTGTCCTTCGTCGGTTCAACCTTGATGGAGCCGCGCATGGCACGGATGGCGTTTTCTGATTCTGCTGCATCGGGATGATCCTTTTCATACCCGAAAAGTCCAAACTCGCCCGCAATCTGGCCGAGCGTTTTTCGCCCCATTACAAACTGTCGTACCTCCATGACCCGGTCATCCAACGTAGGCGTGTATACACCGCCAGCAGGATTGGGGCCGCTTACAATCGACTCCTCTATTTTGGCCCCTTCGAACCACATTTTCGTGGCTGAGAGGTACACCTTCGGTATCAGAGCACAAACCACCCCTGCAATACTCAACGAAACAAGTATCGTAGTAATTACTAGCCACTTGCGGCTAACAATTGCACGCCAATAATCCTCCGGAGACAACGTACGCGTGTTCATTTCTTTATATCCACCCCTCCTGATCCAGACTTACCTACTCCTGACTCAGCAGACGAAGAAGCGCCGGACATACCTTCCCAAAAGGCACCAGCTCGAAAGAAATCGCCACGGGGAGAATACGCATACGTAAAGCCCAACAAAATTACCTGTTTTGAGAAGCCAAGATCGCCCGCGCTCACTCCACTCGTTTGAGTGTCAAACATCAACCACTGGTGACTGAGCCGAGCGGTAAACATGGGCGTGATGAGGTAATTAAGCGCTACAGTGGTACCGTAAGTAGTGAAATTCGTTCCGATGGATTCCGAGGTAAAGCTACTTTTTGCATAATTAAAGAGCGCCTGGACACTCAACCTGTCTGTAATTCCGGCCATACTTGCCAGCATTATTGTGTGTGTGTAGATAGGCCCGGCCGTCTGAACAAAACTTGGAAATACGCCTAAGTTGTACATGAGAGTAACACGATACGATCCCGGGGCAGCGATTCCTCCTGGCATATTCATTCCAGCGAGAAGCGGGAGGAAGCCACCACTACTTATCACACCCCCTCCTGTGCTTCCCGTAGCTTCCTGAATTTCGCTTCCCAGCTTACGAAGGAAAGATGAGCCGGACACATAACTCAAACTAAATCCCCCCGTCGGCATCATTGTCGCTGGCACTCTTCTCTGTCCCCCGCTCACAGATGCATCTGGAATGGGTTCGATCAATGTCAGGCCTCCATTGACCGAGGAACTCCATTCTTTTGTCCAGCTGCGCCCCCACCCTGCAGCGCCGCTATGCGTCGCAAAATCTCCAAACTGTCCCTGGGACATTTGAGTAAACGTGTACTTTACGGTTAAGGTATCAACTGCGGAGATCTTGGATGTGGGGCCAGCTGAAATAGAATGGGTTTGCGTATCAAATACTGTATTCTGCGGCTGCCCTGATGCAGTCGAAGTCGGCGCTAAATTCCCCCCAAAGCTCAGTTGAGAATACGTGTAATTCGTCTGAAAATCGGTCGTGGGAGAGAGCGAGTAGGAATTAGAAAGGCCTATGTTAAACATGGTGGTCCTGATTCGTTGAGTCAGCAGGCCAGAATCAACTGGACCCGTAACTCCAAAGCCGCCAGTACCAAACCCACCTCCACCAAATCCACCACCGCCGAAACCACCTCCTACACCACCCGCTCCAAATGCTGGCGCCGACGGAGCGTACTGATACGTCCCGAAAATTCGAAACCCTCGCATCCTCGGCAACACTCTGTTCACCGCTTGTGCGAGATCGATTCCGGCACTCGCATTGAACCCTACGTTGTCAAGAGCTGAGTTGTTAACAAATTTTTGAACGACCGCCCCGACTGATAGATTCGCCTTCACGAGGGAATTGACCTGCATGAAGTTTAACTGAGGCGTGAGGGTGGTGATGAGATCATCGGCCTTTGTCCCAGGCGCAAGCTGTGACTTCGGCGTAAAGAAAACGTTACTGTCATATTGCTCGAGAACCGAAATGGACGGCACAACCCGAATTTGCTGGGCAGCTGAATCCGACAAGCCCAAGAAATTCGTGAAGACTAAGGCCACAGCCCACAGAGTGAATTTCCACATTCTCAAAACTTGGCTATGGCACAACAATGACATCACCAGCCTTAAGGAAGAAGTTACCCTCCGAATTTTTGCCTTGAATGATATCCTCATAAGGCACGGGGATCTGAACCTGCTTTGGCTGCCCCTGACCGTTGGGCACAACACGAAGAACATGGATTTTGTTTCTTGAAGCAAACGTTGTAAACCCTCCGGCCAGCGAAATACCTTGCAGCACCGTAGCATAGGACTTTAAAGGTACCTTTCCAGGCTTTGAAACTTCCCCAAGCACATAGACATAATAACTGTTCACTTCTTTGACTTGGACCGAAACCGTGGGATTAGACATGAATTCGGCAAGACCATCGGCAATTCGTTTCGCCAGAACATTTGATGTCATTCCTGCAGCCTGAACATCACCGATCAAAGGCATCGAAATCTTTCCATCTGGACGAATAATCACTTCCCTCGAAAGCTCCTGATTTCGCCACACATTGACAACAAGGACATCCTCAGGTCCCAACAAGAACTCATTTGGTGGAATATACGTGACGTTGAAATCTATCTGCTCGCCGCCGATCCAGCAACCCGAGAGGGTCAGAAGGGAGCTGACAGCAATACATACCCCCCCATGGAACCATCTGCAACCGAAAGTTTTCAATTTCCCAACTCCTTTACCTCGTAGTTCCGAAAACAGTGCCGCGCTGTTGAGCCTTATCTTGATGGCAACACCACCATCGTTTCCGAAGGCACGACTATCTGGTCACCAGGCTTGAGCTCAATGTTTTGATCCGAACCATCTCTGAGCACAATGTCATCGTAACTCGCCTTGATTTTGTTTAACCCTTCGCCATCTTTTCCAAAACGAAACACGACGATCTTGTTGCGCGCTGCCACCTGAGTAAACCCGTGAGCAATCGTGATCGCCTGCAACAGAGTCGTCTTACTTTTCAAGGGATACTTCCCGGGCGCATTCACCTCACCGAGCACATAAATTTGATAGCTATTGACCTCACGGACGAGAATGGAGACGGTGGGATTTTCCATGTAAGACTTTAATCGCGCAGAGATTTCTTCCGTCAACTGCGCCGCTGTTCTTCCCACAGCGGACACATCGCCAATGAGGGGGAGCGATATTCTTCCGTCCGGCCGCACCTGAACCTGTTTAGACAAATCCGCATTCTTCCACACTGTGATTTCGAGCACATCCTCGGGTCCCATAATGTAATCTGGAGTCACTGTAAGGGAAGACTTTTCGGCTCCTTCCCCTCCATGACGCGCACTAGAAGAGGCTGTCGCCGAAGAAGCGGCCGCGATAAGCACAGGCTTGGGCACCTGATCGACCTGATCAGCGAGTGCAACACCGACAAAATTTCCCGAAAGGACAATCGCACTAAGCACAATCATAACATTCATGACTTAATTCTCCTGAGGAAATTCCATCTAGCCACTTACAACAACCGTAAAATTTATTCGGCAGCCCTTCTGCAGAAATCGGTATGACTGTTTGCATCCCAGCAACGAGGAGACACATCACGTGGTCAGACCGGCATGATTTTTGTTTGGACTTTGACTCAAAAATGGAATCGCACTCGCACTAGTGCTTCTGTGGGGCACCAACTCGTTCAGTCAAACTACTTCCCGGACAGGAGGATAAGCCATTGTTTAATTTTATAAATATTCGCACAGACTTTCAGTTAACAGCCAGGGAGGCACCGATCACACACCATACGATTAACGGAGCAAAACGTTGACGAATAGCTAATCAGACCGATCAATGGGTTCGCTAGATGATTAGGAGTATAGAAGTACCAGCCGCGACGAACAATACCAATGATGTACAGATGACTCCCTCAGAAGTATAATTTGACTACCTCGAAAGTATTATGTAGCATTACTAGTAACGCGCACATGCTTTAGGTTATCAGAAACCGATCAATTGTCTAGCGAGATTACGAACCTTACGGAGTATCACCGTGACTCTCAATGCTATCCCCTCTCAGGAACCCGCAGATAATCTGGCCGACCAACGTGCAGGTGCGGGAATTGTCGTGTTGTCTTCTTCAATGCAGTTGTTGCACATGAACCGACAAGCTACCGAATTGTCGAAACTCATCAATATGGCAGAAAACGGAGGCGTACCAGCCAAAGCGGCACAAGGAGTGCTTCCATCAGTTCTTACCGAACTCTGCGCGGAAATTATCAAGGCACTTCAAGTTCGTACTGAAGCGAAAGATTGGGAGCAGTTTGAGGTCAAGCGAATCGCTGGGAACCCTAACCAACCAGTGCTGCTTCGAGGCTTCGGTCTGCCTGATCGTGGCGGAGTCCAATATGCGCGCTTAGTCGTGACGTTGGAAGAATTAGGGCGGCGGCAGAAGCTCGGTACCGACCAGGCTAAAGAACGATTCCAGCTCACGAACAGAGAGCAATCGGTAGTCGAAAACCTCGCGAAGGGGTGGACGAACAAGGAAATTGCGAACGCTCTCAAAATTACCGAACAGACCGTCAAGGAACACATCAAACACATCATGCGGAAAACAAACTCCACCACCCGAACGGGAGTTCTTGTCCAAGTCTTTCGCTCCTAACGTTCAACTCCTCACGGCCACAACCTAGCCGGCAGACGTGTTGGGCATTGCCCCCGCTACGCTAAGGTATCTAGAACCTATCTCAAAATGGTTGTGTCGAAGCACAAACTCCCTATAATGTGCCCGCATGCTGCGCCTGCGCGACGACCAATGGGAGCGGATTCGGGAACACTGTCCCGAGGAACATATTCCCGAAGGCCGTCCCGGACGCAAACCGGTGCCTGCCCGCGCGATTTTGGAAGCCGTGCTCTGGATTCTGAACACCGGCGCCCAGTGGCATCTGCTGCCGCAGTGCTCTCCCAATTACAAGACCGTGCATCGCCGATTTCAGCAGTGGTGCGAACGCGACGTGCTGCGGGAGATTCTCACGCAACTTGCCAATACCTTGCGCGAGGAAGGGGCGATCGACGAGCGTGAACGCTTCATCGATGCCACGTTCGCCATGGCGAAGGGCGGCGGCAAAGAGATCGGGAAAACCCGCCGTGGCAAAGGCGTGAAGATCCTCGCGATTGTCGATCGCCATGGGCTGCCGCTCTCGGTCAGTACGCATGCCGCGAATCATCATGAAGTGACGTTGGTGCAACTCAGTTTCAACTTCTACATGCTGGAAGCCAAGCCGGAACATCTCATTGGCGACCGCGCCTACGACAGCGATGGACTCGATGACGACCTCCGACACGACGGCGTCAACATGATGGCGCCGCACCGCTCCACGCGCAAACGCAAGACTCAAGACGGACGCCAGCTACGGCGCTATCAACGTCGGTGGCTTGTGGAGCGGTTCTTTGCGTGGCTCCAATGGAAGCGACGGCTCCTGGTTCGTTGGGAATATTACGCCACTCATTTTCTGGGGTTTGTGCAGCTCGCCTCGATCACCATGCTCCTGAAGTAATTTTGAGATAGGTTCTAGTCAATCTCTAAACCGTTCGCCTGTAAACACGTACCTCAGCCGACATCACTTCCTCTGAGACGTCATGTGCCCAAAACGGTTGAAACAGGGCCTCTCCTTTGGCTTGATATCCTCCCGCACCCGTAATTTCGAACAGATACGTGACTGAACCAACCCACTTCTACGGGAGACTCCATGTGCCCGCTGGAACAAGCCCTAGCCCGCCACAAAATTCATGAATGAATTCTTGTTCTGAACTGGAGTCCCTGCTGGTCGGCCCAAATCTTTCCTGGCGCCACGGCGCACACGAATCTCCAGTAAACTAGGTCCTGGCGCATGTTTCAACCCGACTACACAGGACTGTAGTTGATCGCGCGTTTCAGCTCGCGACACCTGCCCATAGAAGGCAGCTTGTGCAATCCCAGGAATGTCGACAGTCAGCCCCACCGTCGGCTGCCCACCAACTGAATCATGAGCTCCATTGTTTAAGACAATGTGCTTCAGATTGCGAGGTTTCAACACTCCGGTAATGGCAAGCCCACCCATGTGCATCAGGAGCGCACCGTCCCCATCTAAACAATAAACGGATCGATCAGGCTTTTTGAGCGCCAACCCAAGAGCGATGTGGGAAGCATGCCCCATTCCTCCCACAGTCAAAAAATCCCGGTGATGTCCTTGGTTTTTGCGAGCTCGGTATTCGTACACTTCCCGAGAAGCCATACCGGTCGTGGCGACGACAATGTCGCGATCGCCTAACGCTTCTAGCACGTGCTGAATGGCCTCCTCCCGAGTGAGTTCAAACGTCGCCTTCTCACCGCCTAGCCCCGTAAAGGGTTGGAATGTTCCCTTCTTAATCACTAACGCGAACGGCGCGCTGGCCTTCCGAACGGTGGCCATGGCGCACTCAAGTGTGGCCGCAGAGTCCTCCAATTCCGGCCCCAGGATGGCATAGGGAATTTCCATCGCCTCAAGCATGGCGAGCATGACACGCCCCTGCTTTTTATGTTGAGGCTCATCGTGAATGCCCGGTTCTCCCCGCCAGCCGATGACGAGCAACATAGGAACGGAATAGACTTCGGCGTCAGCCAACGACAACAACGGATTAATGATATTCCCCAACCCAGAGTTCTGCAGGTACACCAGAGGAATCTTCCGCGTTGCGAGGTGGTAGCCGAGTGCGAGAGCAACCGCGCCCCCTTCATTGGCGGTGATGACATGCTGTCCTGCTGGCGGCACAGATTCTAGACAGGCACACAGTTCCTTCAACAGTGAATCCGGCACCCCCGTAAAAAAATCGACATCGTTGTCCTGTAAGCACTCGACAAATTTCTGTGGATCGATCATGCCCTATGTTCTCCAAAGGAATGACTGCACAACGAGCTGATGGTCAGTACCAGCACATCAGTGACCTGCCTCTTTCCAACTCAACCAAAGACTGATCAGGGTCGGCACGCATCAAAAGTTGCCGGCTTGAATCACATCATCAAGACTATTGATATCCAGCCAATGTCCGACGGTGTACAACACCCGAATCGGATAGTCCCGTTTGAGTAACTCCTGAAGCAACTGTGGAATGCTAGCCTTACGATTACCCGGGCGGGCGAGTATCTCCAGGAGAAGTTGATCGACCATCGCAGCTGCGTTGGGAGACAGCTTGAGGAATCCCATCCAGACGCCGTGGATCGAACCAGGGGGAATCGCACTCCCCAGTTGTTTAAGATGGACCTTTGCATTGAATGCCCTCCGTGAATTCGGCAAGGTGCACTCGGCAAACCCACCCAAACGGGCATAACTGGTTTGATCCTGCCAGTTACTGTCGACGAAGATCACACAATCATCCGATTCCTGGCACAACGCCTGCGGGATATACTTATTGAACAACACGTCACCGTAGGAAATGATCGTCGACTGGAAATGTTCCTTCCTCGATTGCAACGCCAGTGACAAGGAGGCCAGCTCACCGTTCTCCGCGAACTCCGCATTATCGACATACGTCAAATTGGGAAGACGCACCGCCTCCTTCTTGTATCCTCGCACCACGAGAATATCTTTGATCCCAACCGCGTTGTAGGCATCGACGATGTGGGACAGAATCGGCCCCCCCTGAACCTTCACCATAGTTTTGGGCTGATCCGCGGTCAATTCCCCCAACTCTTCTCCCCGTGACGCCGCAAGCACCACCGCCAATGTGCCCTCAGCGCCGCGCGGAAGATAGCGTTCCTCTGCCTCCAGTAGTTCCGCGGCATTTTGCAGCCGAAAGATTTCTGACACCGGTGCCACCTTGTCCTCGATGGACAGGAGATTCTCGCTCTCCTTGAGCGCTCGGGCGGTCTTTTGCATCGTCGCCACCGCCGCTCGCAACATGTGATTGGCCCAGATCACCATCGAAAAACCATGTTGGCGAAAGACGTCCGTGGGGGTCGAATAATACTTCGTGGGAACGATGACGACGGGGGAGCGACTACCCCACTCCCGCTTGAAGGCAAGAATCTCATCAGGGACCGAAAGCGCGCTATGAATGAGAATGCCGTCGGCCCCGGCCTGGTGATATGCCTCCGCCCGACGCAACGCCTCAGTCAATCCCCACCCGCAAATGAACGCCTCGACCCGCGCAATGATGCAAAAGTCCGGATCAGTCTGCGCATCCTTGCCGGCTTTGATCTTGCCGCAAAATTCCTGCATGTCCGCCATCGGCTGCGCGTCACCCTTCAGGAAACTGTTTGTCTTAGGAAACAGTTTGTCCTCAATGCACACTGCGGCAATGTTGCGCTGCTCCAGTTTCCGGATCAGACGCTGCATGTTGTTGAAATTCCCATATCCCGTATCTCCATCAAGCAGGATCGGCACCTTCGTAGCATCGGACATGAACTCCAGATCTTCCAGCACCTGCGTCCAACTGGCCTCATTATTGTCGCGCACCCCAAACTGGGCCGAGATAGATAGCCCGCTGGCCCAGATCCCAGCAAAGCCTGCCTCCTCTACAATTTTTGCGCTCAGGCCATTGTGCGCTTCACAAATGAACTCCAGCTGCTCAGACTGAAGCAGCGTGCGAAATTGACGAGTTTTGGTCAGCGGTTGTCTCAAATTCATGTGCGGAGGAACCTTTCCTCAATGGATGTCTGGACTCTTGACCCGACGGAACAGGTGCCTGTGCCGAGATGGCGAGTGTAGTGTATCGTTCTGACCCTTCAGCTTTTGGAACCACTCACGAAGGAGGCGAGGCTCCTTGCTGCCCCACACGCGCACCATACAGTCACCGCCAAAGATTCTCTAGGGAGTATTACACCAAGCCGCCCTCGACCTGCTAGTGTCCTGTCTCTGAAGTTCGTGGAATAAGTTGTGCATCGCTGGTGTCCTCAGGTATCGAAGGGAGGACGCCATGCGAACTGGACGACCGACAGCTCCGCTGACCTTGACGACGACCGAACGAGAGACCTTGCAGCAGTGGACGCGCCGCCAGAAAACCGCTCAGGCATTGGCGCAACGGGCCCGGATTATTCTGACCTGTGCCGATGGGCAGACGAATCTCGCCGTCGCCCGTGCCGTCCGTGTGGCGCCGCAAACGGTCTGCAAATGGCGGCAGCGCTTTATGACCCACCGCCTCGATGGGCTGCTGGATGAGCCCCGCCCCGGCGCACCACGCACGGTGACGGATGCGGCCGTGGAACGGATTGTCACCCAGACCCTGGAGATGAGGCCCACCCACGCGACGCACTGGAGTACCCGCGCCATGGCGCAAACGAGCGGGGTGAGCCGCAGTACGGTGCAGCGCATCTGGCGGGCCTTCGGCCTGCAGCCGCATCGTACGGAGACGTTCAAACTGTCGGCCGATCCCCTGTTTGTCGAGAAGGTGCGCGATATTGTGGGACTCTATCTGCAGCCCCCAGACAAAGCGCTGGTCTTGTGCGTGGATGAGAACGCCCAGATTCAAGCCCTGGACCGTACGCGCCCCCTGCTGCCGATGCGCCCGGGACAGGTCGAGCGTCGGACGCATGATTACCACCGCCATGGCACGACCTCGCTCTTCGCCGCCTTGGAAGTCAAAACCGGCCGCGTCATTGGGCAACTCCATCAACGGCATCGGGCGCAGGAGTTCCGACAGTTCCTCGACACGATTGAAGCGAATGTCCCCGCGCAGTTGGACGTGCATCTGATCCTCGACAACTATGGGACGCATAAAACGGCCTTGATCCGCCGATGGTTGCTGAAGCGGCCGCGCTTCCATCTGCACTTCACGCCTACCAGCGCCTCCTGGATCAATCTGGTCGAGCGCTGGTTTGCGCTGCTCACCGAACGCCAACTGCGCCGGGGCGTGCACCCTAGTGTCCGAGCCCTCAAGGCTGCCATCCGGCACTACATCACAGTCACCAATACACACCCCAAACCCTTCACATGGACCAAGACCGCCGACGACATCCTGGCCAGCATGGCCCGATTTTGTCAGCGAACTTCAGAGACAGGACACTAGATGGCAAGGCTCCCCATTTCAGCACTTTCCTGGTCCAGGTCACTTCCCCAGTCTTCGGCGTGTTTCCACCAGGAGCGTCTCGCTCGGTGCCATTGGGATGAAGTCGCCGCTCAGCTTTCGTGTTCTATTCCACACAGTGGAATATTATTGAGACAGGCCCCGCACAAAACTCGCAGGTATCACTCAATCTTTCAATGCCTTATAAAACTGCACTCCTGGTCCGACATTTGCTCAACTTGTAGGAAGAACAGGGGCTCTCGATTCCACACTCCGGAAAGGACTCAATCAGATGCGGAAGGGGATTACCAGTCTAGTCGGGATCCTGGTCCTCGCGCTCACGACCGTCGGGTGCCAGTCCAGCCCGATGACAACCCCCGTTCGCTACGACAACGTTCGGTTCATGGACGTCTGGAGCACCTATACACATTGCCTCTCGACCGACGAAACTCAGACCGCACTTCTGGATGCGAGCAAGTTGCACGACGTGAGCATGGCTCAACTTCCCCATTCACCGCTCGACAATTTGCTGCCGACGAAATTGAAGTCTATGGTCAGCCAACCTGCTTCGCGCCTGGCGGTTGATATTCAGGCTATGGCGGCGTCATGCAGCCTGCATGCGGGAGACTTGGCACTGTCCGCTGGAGAATCAGATCTGGCAATGGACCAATTTCGCGAGGTGTTGAACAGCCATGCGGGCCCCGACTACTCCTACTACACAGCACAAGCAAGGGAGCGGCTCTCGCATCTCGCACTTACCCTGCAGGCGGCACTTCATTAGGCCGTTGTCTGCCGAATTTTCATCCTACGTGCCCGTCCTCTCGCCCGAAACCAGTTCCTGAAACAGCTGGATATAGATCGACGCAGAGCGGGTCCATGACAGATCCTGCTCCATCCCCGCTTTGATGAGACGCTGCCAGTCTGCCTTTTTCCGGTAGACAGAGAGCGCCAGCAGAACAGCCGTCAATAGGGACGTCGAGTTGGTATCTGTAAACGTGAACCCAGTCGCTCGCGACTCTTGTAAGCTGGTCGGCGTGTAGCCCACCACCGTATCGGCCAAGCCACCGGTCTTTCTCACGATGGGCACGGTTCCATAACGTAGACTGTAGAGCTGACTCAGGCCGCATGGCTCATAACGAGACGGCATGAGAAACATGTCGGCGCCGCCTTCAATGCGATGAGCTAATCCTTCATCAAACACATTGCGCACGGTCACTCGACCAGGATACCGCTCCCCCAGTTCACGCACCTGTCGTTCATAGAGTGGATCACCCGTCCCGAGAATCACGATCTGAACGTTGAGCGCCATCAGTTCCGGCACAATATCGATAACCAGATCAATGCCTTTCTGACTGGTCAGTCTCGCGATCACGGCCAAAAGCGGACCCTTGAGCACGCGAAGCCCGAGTTCGCGCTGAAGCGCCTGCTTACAACGAAGCTTTCCGGTCAGGTCGGAGGAAGTGTACGGCGCCGGCAGATAGTGGTCGGTCATCGGGTCCCACAGATCCGCATCAATGCCATTGACGATCCCGGACAATACCGATTTTCGCTCGGTGATCACCCCTTCCAGGCCACACCCGTATTCAGCGGTCTGAATCTCCTGACTGTAGGTCGGACTCACCGTGGTCAGACGATCGGCAAACACCAGCCCCCCCTTCAACACATTCACCCGCCCGTAAAACTCAAGCGCAGCAGGCGTAAACAGACTGCCGAGTAGTCCCGTCACAGGAAACTGTTCTGCAGGAAACAATCCTTGATAGCCCAGATTGTGAATCGTCAATACGCTTCGAGTCCGACTGAGCGAGGGCTGCTCGTGATACAGGTTCCGCAGATAGACGGCACAGAGTGCCGCCTGCCAGTCGTGAAGATGCAACACATCCGTTTGCCACTGTTCCGTGCGATGGAGATGCAGCAGCAGTTCCATCACACTTCGGCAAAACAGCACAAACCGCTCGAGGTTGTCCGGATAATCACGGCCGGCCTCCTGATACAGACCAGGCCTCGAGAAAAACGGATCATGCCGAACTAAGAAGATACGCAAGCGCCCGGGACCCGAAACCCGCAGCGCAGGAATGAACACCTCTTGAATGCGAGGGTCAAGCATCCCGTCCCCGATGGCAATCGACAGGGTACAGAGATCAGCCATCTCATAACCGAGCGCATCTACCTGGCGATAGGCGGGCAATACCACGGCGACATCGTGCCCGAGCGAGGCACACGCAACGGCGAGCGCACCGACGACATCCGCCAGGCCACCGGTTTTGGCCAGGGGGACGACTTCCGACGCAACCATGCAGATTTTGAGAGGACGTTGAGGAAACGTGGATTCCATAAGCAGTGGCGGACCTATTTCAGGCCGGGCGACGATTCCAGTCGCGTCTTGAACTGCGACTCGTACTTCCAGGTCTTCCCGACTGCATGCACCTTCTCGGCTGTCATGGCCTCATAGTAGACGAGCACACCCTCGAGAAACACCAGGTAGTAGCCGCGATCGGCGTAGGCGAGGAACAACGCATCGCCGGCAGCCAATCCCGTTTCCCACCCCTGCGGGGACTCGCCAAGCGCGAGACGTGCCTGAGGAATCAATCGTCCGTCCTGCATCCCGAAAAAGTGCGTGAACTGCTGGTGCGTGTACGTGGGCTCGCCCCAGGTTTCCACAAAGGCCCTTGGCGTCAGTTGCTGAATCCGAAAGTCGCCCGATCGGACTAGCTGCTTTTGATGATCGAGAGGCGGCATGCTCGAACAGGCCACAGAGACCAGGCCAAGCCACATCCACACACCCACACCGATCAGTCGACGGATGCTCATCTGCTGCGCCTCCCCTGTCGCTTGCTGACGACCATTGCCGAGGCGATTACAGCAATCGCCTGGAACGCGGCTCCACCGGCTTCACGGGCTGACAGAGATCGCACTGGCATAACCGGCGAAGAAATGCATAGGAATAGATCCCCGTGTCGTGCCCATCACTCCACGTAATCTGAAACGCGTACCGTCCGACAGGCTGAATATCCTGCAGCATGATGAGCATCGGCACATCATCCGGCTTTAGTCGCAGTTCTCCGGTCCATTCGTCGGTACAGGCGGCGCAAGGGCAATGCTGCCGAAGATACCGGACCGGATAACGGGCTTTGTGGCCGTCACTCCACGTGATACTCAACACGCCCTTGTCCACCCACTCCATGTCCGTGGGTTCGAGAACCAATGCACTCATACCGATCACTGCCCCCTCATGCCGAGACCTGACGAACCCCCTTGTGTCCATCGTTGTGTGATTCGCTCAGGCGGAACCTCCGCCGGTGAGGAAATCGACCGGCGGCAATCGCCGCCCCGCCACCACGGTGACATAACTCTCGATCACCGACTCCACCTCGGCCCGCACCTGACCGGCCGCGTGCAACCGGCTCAGCAAGGCAGGCTGAATCTGTAACGCCTGATGAAGAAACGCGACACTCCCGCGGGACAAGACCGTACATCGAAACGGCTGACGACTCGCACACCGTTCGCACACCATCCCTCCAGCCAATGGGGAGAATTGCGGGAGCGGCCCCTGACGGACCTGCCCGCAGGTGGCACATTGCTCAGTCTGCGGTCGAAATCCGGTCATGCCCAGCAAACGGATCTGAAACAACAACGTCGTCCACGCCGCATCGCGACTATCCAACAGCATGCGCAACCCGGACGCCAACATGTCGAAGACACGAGGCTCCGTATCGCCTTCCGCCATCACGGCATTGACCAGGTTGACCATGCGGCCGGCCGCGGTCATCAACGTGAGATCGTCACGAAACCTTGAGAACGGCTCATCGATGGTCACCTGCGAAATCCGGTAGAGCGAGTCGCCGGGCTTTTCGAACAAATCGAGCTGACAGAGCGTAAACGGCTCAATCATACCACCCAACCGGCTTTTCAGCCGGCGCGCACCCCGCGCAACCCCTCGAAGTTTGCCAAATCGCATGGTGTAGAACGTGACGATCCGATCGGCATCGCCCCACTTCCGGCTATGCAGCACGATCGCGGCCGTCTTTACCAGCGGCATGTCACCACCCTGCGTCGAGGAGTAGCCGGAACCGAGAAGTTCGACATCGCATCGTTATCGAATCTGCTCGAGGAAGATCGTCGCCAGCGTGAGATAAATGGCAATACCGGTGATATCGTTGGCCGTCGTCACAAACGGTCCGGCCGCAACGGCGGGATCGACGCCCATTCGTTTCAACACGATCGGCATCACCGTAGCCATGCTCGTCGAGACGAGGAATGCCGTAATGAGAGACACGCCCACCACCATCCCAAGAAACACCTGGTGCCATAACCACCCGACAATCGTCAGCATCAGACTGCAGGCGATGCCCATCAGGAAGGCGATCTTCGCTTCACGAAAGAAAATCTTCCAGACATCAGTCAGTTCGACCATGCCGGTCGCCAGACCGCGGATGATGAGCGTGGATGACTGGAGACCGACGTTGCCGCCCATGGCCGCAATGACCGGGATAAAGCTGACAATGGCCACGACTTCCTGAATCGTGTAGCGGAACAACCAGAGCAGCATGCCGGACAACAAACTTCCGACGAGATTGGTAAACAACCAGGGGAGACGAACCCGGGCCGCGACCATGCTGGAAGACTTGAACATCGAGTCCTCCTCAATGGCCCCGGCCATCTTCAACATGTCCTCGGTGGCTTCCTCCCGGATGACGTCGACCACGTCGTCCACCGTGATGATCCCGACCAATTTCCCGTCCCGCTCCACGACCGGAATGGCCAGCAGGTTATAACTCGCCACCTGGCGCGAGACCTCCTCCTGATCCATGTCCACGGCCACACTGATCAGGTCACGGGTCATAATGTTCTTGAGCGGGGTCGCGGGCGGAACGGTCAATAACTGACGCAGCGACAGCACTCCGACCAGCCGGTCGTCCTTGTCCGTCACGTAGATGTAAAACACCATCTCCGCATCGGTCGCCTGCTGCAGGCGGCGAATGGCTTCCTGCGCGGTGGCATCTTCCGAGAGGGCGAAAAACTCCGTGGTCATGATGCCGCCGGCCGTCCCCTTCGGATACTTCAAGAGGTCGGCAATTTCGGTGGAGTCCTCCGTCCGCATCAGCGCCAAGATGTCCTTCGCGCGATCGTTGGGAATCACACTCAAAATGTGGGCGATATCGTCGGAACCGAGATCCTTGAGCAGCCAGGCGGCATCGGAAGGCAGCAAATCGGACAACACCAGCGTGATGCTCTCGCCGTCCAACTCGCTGAGCACCTGGCCGCGTTTGACGTCTCCGCGCACCAATTCGAAGATTTCACGTTTTTCTTTTAACGACGAGAGGTGGTCGATGACATTCGCAATGTCCGCCGGATGCATCCGCGCCAACATCTTCGCCAAATTCGTGATGGCACCGCGGCGCAGGAGCCGTTGAATGGACACCAGACGCGCGTCGGACTTCGATTGACCGCTGACGACGGCTTCCCGAGACACATCTTTCCCGAGCGGCTCCTTGTCGGGAAGTCGCGCCGGTTCCGACGGTTGGATAGTGAGATCGTTAATAGCCAAGCTCCGCGAGGGTTTGCTCGTCCTCTCGCCACGATTCGCGCACCTTCACCCACACCTTTAAAAATACCTTCATCCCGAACAGCCGTTCCATATCTTCCCGTGCCGCCGTCCCCACCTGCTTAAGCCGCTCTCCGTGCTTGCCGATCAGAATGCCCTTCTGCGACTCTTTTTCAACCAGCACGACGGCACCGATCTTGATCAGCTTCTTCGTCTCCACAAACTTTTCGATTTCAACCGCCACCGAATGGGGAATCTCCTCATACGTCTGCTGCAGGATCTTCTCTCGCACCAGCTCGGCCGCCAACGTCCGCATCGACTGATCCGTAATCACGTCTTCACCGTACGTCCCCTCTCCCTCCTCCAGCAGTGACACGGTGACCGTCAACAACCGATCCGTATTATCGGCGGTCTGGGCCGACACCGGCACAATCTCCGTCCAGGGGAAGATCCGCAGGTACTGCTCCATCAAGGGAAGCAATCGCGCCTTGTTCACCAGATCGACCTTATTGATCACCAACACCACCGGACGCGCCTGTTTGGCGACCGCCTGTTTCACGTGCTCGATCACGGCCAAATCACCTGGCCCCGGCTGGGCCGTGGCTTCGACGACGACGTACAACACATCGGCATCGTCAAAGGTATCCAGCGTCGTACGCACCATGCGGCGGTTCAACAAATGGCGCGGCTCGTGGAATCCGGGTGTGTCGAGAAAGACGATCTGCGCACCGTCCACATGGGCCACTCCCAGGATTCGCGTCCTGGTCGTTTGCGGCTTGTCGGACACGATCGCAATCTTTTCTTTCAAGAGGCGATTCAAGAGCGTGGATTTCCCCACGTTTGACCGCCCAATGATCGCCACACTGCCGAACTTCATGGTGTTCTGACGGTCGAAGGCCGTTCCTTTTCTCCGTTCGGTGCCATTTGATACACGGTCTCTCCCCTCCGCACATACCCCAATCGCTCTCGAGCCAACTCCTCGATCCGTGTCGAATCGTACTGCACACGGTCGAGATCGGCCCGCAGCTCGCCATTCAATCGCTGCAAATCAGCCAGCTCCTGATCCAGTTGCTCCGCATGCTCGCGCAAATGCATGTACCGCGGAATACCCATCTCACCGAACAGCAGCGCGCCCATCATGAAGACCAGCGCTCCGAGCCCCACCCACTTCCCGGCAGAGCACACCTTCCGCTGCCAATCCAGCCAGTCACGCCCACGGTTCGGCTTAATGATCACGTTGGTTATGCCCTCGATGGAACAGCCGCACGACCCCGATAGACGGCCGCGGCACCCAGCTCATCCTCGATGCGAAGCAGCTGATTGTATTTTGCCACACGGTCCGTCCTGGACAACGATCCCGTTTTAATCAAGCCACTGTTCGTCGCGACGGCCACATCCGCAATCGTCGTATCTTCCGTTTCGCCTGAGCGATGCGAAATGATCGCCGTGTAGCCGGAGCGCTTCGCGAGTTCGATGGCATCCAACGTCTCCGTCAGCGTCCCGATCTGATTCAGTTTAATCAAAATGGAATTCCCAATCCCCTCGGCAATTCCCTTGGCAAAAATATCCACGTTGGTCACAAAAATGTCGTCCCCGACCAACTGCACGCGTGTGCCAAGTTTTTCCGTCAGAATCTTCCAACCCTTCCAATCTAATTCGCTCAAGCCGTCCTCGATCGACAGAATCGGGTACCGGTCCAGCAGTTTCCCGTAGTACGACACCATTTCCTCCGAAGAGCGCTCCGGATTCTTTTCTGCCTCCAGCCGATACCGGCCCTTCTCGTAGAGCTCGCTGGCGGCACAATCCAAGGCCAGGGCAATGTCCTGGCCGGGGCGATAACCTGCGGCTTCAATCGCTTCCATGATCAAGGCCAAGGCTTCTTCGTTCGATTGCAGGTCCGGCGCAAATCCACCCTCATCACCCACCGCCGTATTCAATCCCTTCTTCTTCAGAAGGGACTTCAGCGTATGGAACACCTCGGTCGCCATGCGCAAGGCGTCACTGAAGCGGGGAGCCCCCACCGGCATGATCATAAACTCCTGCAGATCCAGCCGATTGTCGGCATGCGCCCCGCCGTTGATGATGTTCATAAGCGGCACCGGCAACACCCGCGCATTCGTTCCGCCCAGGTACCGGTACAACGGCTGGCCGGTCTCATTTGCCGCAGCCTTAGCCACCGCCAACGACACCCCGAGAATGGCATTCGCGCCCAGCTTGCCTTTGGTCTTCGTGCCGTCGAGCGCAATCATTTCGTGATCGACCGCAGCCTGATCCAACGCCTCCATACCCAACAAGCGCGGCGCAATGGTCTTGCTGACATTCACCACCGCTTTGGAGACACCCTTTCCCATCCAACGCTTCTTGTCTCCGTCGCGCAACTCGATCGCTTCTTTTTCGCCGGTTGAGGCACCCGAGGGCACTGCCGCCCGCCCATGCGCACCACTCTCCAAAAGCACCTCGACCTCTACCGTGGGATTGCCTCGTGAATCGATGATCTGCCGCGCCTTCACGTTTCTGATTCCGCTCATGCTCGTATTCTCCTCCAAATACGCCCACTACATCATCACTGCTGTCATCTGATCGCCCGTCACATCGGCACCGCGCTCACCCCAGCATCTTTTTCAACAGCTCATTCACCTTGCCCGGATTGGCCTTGCCACCGGACGCCTTCATAACCTGTCCGACGAGAAACCCCAGCACCTGCTGTTTGCCTTCTTTAAACTGAGCCACCTGAGCAGGGTTTTTCTTCAAGACTTCCTCAATAATCGTCGACAAGGCCCCCTCGTCAGACACCTGCGTGAGACCCTTGTCCTGAACAATCTGCGCCGGCGCCTTGCCGGAGGCATACACATCCGGGAATATATCTCTGGCCACCTTCAGGCTCACGACACCCTGATCAACCAACGTCAGCAGGTCAACCAGTCGTTCGGGCGTGACAGGCGAAGCGTCCGCCTCAATGCCGGCCTGATTCAACTCACGCAACAACTCGCCCATCACCCAATTGCTGACCGTCTTAGGATGGGGGTACAGCGCGACGCAGGCATCGAAGTACACCGACAAGGCTTTGCTGGAAGTCAGGATACCGGCGTCATATTCGGGAATGCCGTACTCGCGAGTAAACCGCTCCTGCTTCGCCGCGGCCAATTCCGGCAACTCCTTGCGCAACTGCTCGATCCGTTCAGACGAGATCTCCAGCGGCACCAGGTCAGGGTCAGGAAAATATCGGTAGTCATGCGCCTCCTCCTTGCTGCGCATCACCGCCGTTTCACCACGTTCGTGATTCCAGAGCCTGGTTTCCTGGTAGATCTTCCCCCCCTCAGTCAGCACCTTGGTTTGCCGTTTGATTTCGTAATCAACCGCATCCTTCACGAACTTGAACGAGTTGATGTTCTTCAACTCCACTTTGGTGCCATAGGCCGTCTGTCCGACAGGACGGAGCGAGAGATTCGGCTCGCACCGGAAACTGCCCTCCTCCATGTTGCCATCGCAGACATCGAGATACATCAGGAGCTCGCGCAAGGCCTTCAGGTATGCCACCACCTCTTCGGACGAACTCAAATCCGGCTCGGTGACGATCTCCAGCAGTGGCGTTCCGGCCCGGTTCAGGTCCACAAGGCTCATGCCGCTGTCGGCCTCATGCAGATTCTTTCCGGCATCTTCTTCCAAGTGGGCCCGCCGGATACGCACACGCTTACGAGCCCCGCCCGCAACGATCTCAAGCCACCCGTGCTCGCAGATCGGCGCCTCATATTGGGAAATCTGATAGCCCTTCGGCAAATCCGGGTAAAAGTAGTTTTTGCGCGCAAATCGGTTCCGCATGCCGATCGTCCCGTTCATCGCCAGTCCGGCGCGCACCGCCATCTCCACAGCCTTGTCATTGATCACCGGCAGGCTTCCGGGTAATCCCAGGCAGACGGGGCAGGTCTGTGAATTGGCCGTTCGACCGAACGTGGTTCCGCAAGGACAGAACAACTTCGACTGCGTGCGCAACTGCGCATGCACTTCCACACCGATGACGACTTCGTAGGCCACGCTCAACCCTGCTCTCCCTTGGTGAACTGCTCCCGCTCCCGCCGCATGGCGTCACGCCCCGCATCGAAGGCCTCGCGCAACACGGTTTTTTTCGATTCAATAAAGTCACGGCCTTCTTCCACCGCGCCTTCAAACCGCTCACCGGCATCCTCGACCAGATCCCGAAGCCCGTCCTCCGCCCGCCGCGCGTAGCCACGCAACAGATCCCGCGACTCCTGCCCGGTACGCGGCGTCAACAGGATGGCCGCCACCGCGCCCAGCGCGGCGCCACTCAAGAATCCCAACAACACTGCCGCCGATGATGGACCATGATGATTATCCGCCATTGTGATGTCCTCCCTCTTTGAAACGTTCCGTGACGACCTGTTTCGCCGCACGAAGCCCGGCCACCACGCTGGCCACATTCGCCAACAATGTCCCGCCGGAGCCTCGCACCAAACTATGCATGTGATTGACCGACTCGCCGACCTCTCCCACCGCGTGCAGCAACACAGCGGCATGTTCGACCCCGCCGCGGGCCTGCTCCGTCAGGTCGTTCAAGTTTTGACTCATCGCCCGGAGCTCCGTCACCAGCGTCGGCAGGTCCGCATTGAGCTTGGTGACGAGCGTCTCGGCTTCCGCAACCGTCTTGCGCACTTGAATCAAGAGCGGCACCAGATACCCGACCAGCACCGCAAAGGCAATCGCCACGAGAATAGCGGCAACTTCGACAATCATAGGGACTCCCTTATCAGGCCGACCGAACCACAGGCTTTTTGGCCCGCCAGTTGGTAGCCTGCTCGTAGGCATGGGCCCCGCGCAACAGGGTTTCCTCTTCAAACGGCCGTCCGATGAGCTGCAACCCGATCGGCAGCCCGGCCTTACTGAATCCGCAGGGCAACGAAATAGCGGGCAGACCGGCCAGATTCGCCGAGATCGTGTAGATATCAGACAGATACATCTGCAACGGATCTTGAGACTTTTCGCCGAACTTGAAGGCCGTGGTCGGAGTCACCGGCGTCACGATCAGATCGACGTTTTCAAATGCCGACTCGAACTCCCGCCGAATCAGCGTCCGCACCGCCTGCGCTTTTCCGTAATAGGCATCGTAGTAGCCAGCGCTCAACACATAGGTCCCGAGCATGATCCGGCGTTTCACCTCCGCCCCGAATCCCTCCGCCCTGGTCCGCAAATACATATCCAACAAATCTTTGCTCTCTTCGGCTCTCCGCCCGAACCTCACCCCGTCGTAACGGGCCAGATTCGAACTGGCTTCTGCGGTCGCAATGACATAGTAGGTCGCAACCGCCGCATCCGTCGTCGGCAACTTGATCTCGCGGATGTCCGCGCCAAGTTCCCGCAGCCCTTCGATGGCCGTGCGAACAGCCTGGTCCACTTCAGGCTCGAGGCCGTCGGCAAAGTATTCTGCTGGCACGCCCACCTTGAGGCGCTTCAAATCTTTTCGCCGCAAGGCCTTGAGATAATCCGGAACCGGCACGTTGGCCGAGGTCGAATCTCGAGGATCATGGCCGGCAATCGCGCCCAAGAGGATCGCCGCATCCGTCACATCTTTCGTGATGGGCCCGATCTGATCCAGGGAAGAGGCAAACGCCACCAGTCCGTAGCGGGACACCCGGCCATAGGTCGGTTTCAGTCCGACGACGCCACAAAACGCCGCCGGTTGACGAATCGACCCTCCGGTATCTGAACCCAACGCCGCCACACATTCATCCGCCGCCACTGCGGCTGCCGAGCCGCCGCTCGATCCACCCGGAACGGTCTGAACATTCCAGGGATTCCGGCTGGCCCCGAACGCCGAATTTTCGGTGGACGAGCCCATTGCGAATTCGTCCAGATTCGTTTTCCCGAGCAACAGATAGTTCTGTGCGCGCAATTTAGCGACCACCGTCGCGTCGTAGGGCGGCACAAAGGTCTCCAACATCCGCGACGCGCAAGTCGTGCGTACCCCTTCCGTGCAGATATTGTCCTTCACCGCGAGCGGCATGCCCATCATCGGCGTGGTTTTGCGCCACCCCTTCAACGCCTGATCAAGACGTTCCGCCTGCGCGACCGCCGCATCCTTGCATTGCGTCAGATACGCGTTCACCTTGGGCTCGACATGCGCCACCCGCAAAAAGTAGGCGCGTACAATTTCCGTGGCCGTCACATCACCGGCGGTAAACCGCCGCTGCAACTCCGCCAGCGTCAACTTATGTATCGACATCAATGACATCAGCGTTTCACAACCTTACGCGTGATCCGGTTCTTGCCGTCGACCTGGATGATCCTGGGTTTATGCCGTTTGATCTCCTCGTCGCTGTAATACTCGTAGCAGAAGATAATGATCTGATCGCCCACCGCCGCCTTGCGGGCAGTCGGTCCGTTCAACACAATCTCACCCTTCCCCCGCTTCCCCTTCATGGCGTAGGTCATGAACCGCTCGCCGTTGTTGAGATTGGAGCAGACGATCGCTTCGTACGGCAAAATGCCCGCCGCATCCAGCAGATCTTCATCCACCGTGAGGCTCCCCTCATATTCCAGACAGGCCTCGGTCACCGTCGCCCGATGTATCTTTGCCCGCAACATTTGTCGAAACATAGTCGGCTCGTACTCCTTCGCTCGCTTAGGATTCTTGGATGATTTTCGGAACCCGGAAACAGCTCGCCTCCGCATCGGGAGCGTTTCCCACCGCCTGCTCAGGCGACAACGACGCCTCGACGGCGTCCGGACGAAACACATTGGTCTGTCCCAGCACCGTCGACGTCGGCTCCACGCCGTCCGTAGAAAACGTCTTGAGCTTCTGGACGTAGGCCACAATCTGATTCAACTGTTGCGAGAAGGCCGTGGTTTCCGCCTCACTCAACGCCAGCCGCGCCAACTTGGCCACTTTTTCGACTTCTTGCTTCGTGATCTCCACTCTACACTCCTTAATTCTTATTGGAGGGTGCGGTGCGAAGGAAGGGGCTCTACTGCGCGCGTCCAACGAGGGCCTTCTCAGGCCGCGCGTTGCGCGAGCACGGGAGCCCCTCCTTTGCACATCATTCGACCGTCACGCTTTTCGCCAAGTTCCTCGGCTGATCCACATCTTCCCCACGCAGCACCGCGATGTGATAGGCCAGCAACTGCAACGGGATCGTGAACAGAATGGGCGACAGCAGCGGATGCACGTCGGGAATCGTGAACACGGCATCGGCGATTTTCCCCAATTCGCGTTCGCCCTCCGCCACGAACACAATCACCGGCGCCCGACGCGCCTTCACTTCCATGAGGTTGCTGACCGTCTTCTCATATAACCGGTCGCGGGGCGCCAATACCACCACCGGCATGTCCTTATCGATCAGCGCGATCGGTCCGTGCTTCATTTCCCCCGCGGCATAACCCTCCGCATGGATATAGGAAATCTCCTTGAGCTTGAGCGCCCCCTCCAGCGCGATGGGAAAGTTAATGCCGCGCGCCAGATACAAGAAGTCTGGCTTCTTATAGTAGCGCTTGGCAATCGCCAGAATCTCCGCCTCGCGGCCAAGCACATGTTTGACCAGCGTCGGCAACGTAACCAAACGATCGAGCCAGGCCTTGCCGTCCGCCACACTCAACACCCCACGCACCCGGCCGAGGTGCAAGGCCAGCATATACAACGCCGCCAATTGGCTCGTGAATGCCTTGGTGGAAGCCACCCCGATCTCAGGACCGCAATGCGTATACAGCACACCATCGGACTCCCGGGCCAGCGTGCTGCCCACCACATTGACGATCGACACGACCCGCGCGCCCTTTTGTTTGGCTTCCCGGGCGGCGGCCAGCGTATCGGCCGTTTCCCCCGATTGCGAGATTGTGATGAACAGATCATTCTTTTCAATCAAGGGATCGCGATATCGGAACTCGCTGCCGATGTCGACCTGCACCGGCGTGCGGACCATTTCCTCCAGCAAATATTTTCCGACCAAGCCCGCGTGCCAGCTGGTGCCACAGGCCACGATCCAGATGCGTCCCACGTCGGCAAACTGTTTCGGCGTCAGGCCGATATCCGGCAGGTCCGCCTCGCCGCTTTCATAGGAGTAGCGACCCCGAATGGTGTCCAGAATCGTTTGGGGCTGTTCGTGAATCTCCTTCAACATGAAGTGAGGATATCCGCTCTTTTCAGCCGCGGAGGCATCCCACGTCACCTTCGTCTTCTTGCGCGTCACGGCCCGGCCGTCGAGATCCGTAAAGACGACACCTCCCGCCGTGACTTCGACCACATCGCCTTCTTCCAGGAACGTCACATCCCTGGTGTGAGACAACATCGCCATCACATCCGACCCGACGAACGACGCATCGGCCGTGCGGCCGATCACCAGCGGACAACCGGATCGCGCCGCAATCAGAACTCCAGGCTCGTGCTCCGAGATCACCGCGATGGCATAACTCCCGCGAATTTCCTTGGCCGTCGCGCGGACCGCATCCGCCAAGCACAGCTTGCCCTTCGTCATGTGCGTATCGATGAGATGCGCCACGACTTCGGTGTCCGTCTCGGACTGAAACTTGTACCCGTCCTTGAGGAGACGTTGCTTGAGTTCGACGTAGTTTTCGATGATGCCGTTATGAACAAGGACGCAGCTCTCGGAGCGATGCGGATGCGCATTCTGCTCGGAGGGCTTGCCATGCGTCGCCCAGCGTGTATGGCCGATGCCGCACATACCGGCAACGGCCTTCTGCTCCAGCGACTTCTGCAAATTGATCAACTTGCCGACGCTGCGGCGAATCTCGATCTTCTCCCCGCGTTGAATCGCCACGCCGGCCGAGTCATACCCGCGATACTCCAGCTTCGACAACCCGTTCAACAAAATCGGGACCGCATCCTGATTTCCCACGTAGCCAACGATGCCACACATAGGTCGCCGTTACCTCCGTTTCGAACGTTGAACTGCCGGTTGCTTCTTTTTGATGGAACGAGCCGCAGCCTTCGGCTTCGATGCCGCCTTCGCGGGCTTCGCACTCATACGGGTCTTCACCGGCGACACGGGCTTCGGCGCAGGGGGCGGGGTCTGCCCGCTCTGCAATGCGCGCCGCCTCGCCGCCCATCCCTCGCGCGTCACTTGCGGCACCCGCGCAATCACGAGTGCATCAACCGGGACATCCTGCGTCACGGTGGCGCCGGCGGCGATCACGGCGCCCTGCCCGACGGTCACCGGCGCGACCAATTGCACGTCGCTGCCGATAAACACGCCGTCCCCGACGACCGTCTGAAACTTTCTGTAACCGTCATAATTGCAGGTGATTGTTCCGGCGCCGATATTTACGCCGCTACCGATGGTGGCGTCACCGAGATAACTAAGGTGATTGGCCTTCGATCCCTCGCCGAGTTCCACCTTTTTCATTTCGACGAAATTGCCCACCTTCCCCTTGCGCCGCACGGCCACGCCGGGACGCAAATGCACGAACGGCCCGAGGTGCGAGTCGTCCTCCACCTGCGACTCGCGAAAGATGCAGTGGTCCAGAATCTCCACCCGGTTGCCGATGCGGCAATCGGTGATCCGCACCCCCGAATGCACGATCGTCTCTTCGCCGATCACCGTGCGGCCTTCGAGCGTCACGTTCGGGTACAAGACCGTGTCGCGGCCGATCGTTACTCCGGCATCGATCCACGTGGACGCCGGATCCCGCAGGGTGACCCCGGCCTCCAGCCAACGTTCCCTGATCCGGTGCCTGATCACGCCCTCGGCTTCAGCCAACTGCACGCGGCTGTTGATCCCCAATCCTTCATCGATGTCCCGCAGGCGCAACGCCGATACGGTGCGCCCTTGCTGCACCGCCATCTGCACGATGTCGGTCAGATAATATTCGCCTTGCGCATTGCGCGGATCGAGCTTGTCGAGGGCCGGAAAGAGAAATTCCCCGTCGACAACATAGGTCCCGACGTTAATCTCACGCACGAGCCGTTCGGCCTCGGAAGCGTCCTTATCCTCGACGATGCTCTGCACCCGATTGTCTGCAGCCCCCTGCGGCCATTCTTCGCGGCGCTGCCGGATCACGCGCCCATAGCCGGAAGCATCGGCGAGCACGGCGGTCAACAGCGTCACGGCCGCGCCCTGCGCATCATGCATCGCGAGAAGGTCCCGTACCGTCGCTTCCGTCAACAACGGCGTATCGCCGTTCAGAATCAGGTACCGGGTGGGACGGCGGTGCGCGACGCCCGTAAACACCGGTCGCGCTTGCAGCACCGCATGGCCGGTCCCCAACTGCTTCGTCTGCTCCGCGACGGCCACCTGCCCGCCGACCGCTTCGACGACCTTGCGCACCTCCGCGCCCTGATGTCCGACGACCACCGCCACGCCCTGCTCCGCCAGGCCGCAGGCGATATCGAGCACATACAACACCATGGGACGCCCGGCGACCGGATGCAGGACCTTGGCCAACGACGACTTCATGCGCTTGCCAAGCCCCGCCGCCATGATGATGACGCCGAGCCCGGGCACGGAGGAAAACAATGCGTTGTCGTGCGATGAATGAGTCATAGCATTCTCACCATACGTATTCGGCAGAGGGTTGTCGAGTGAAGCCGCGATCAACCGACCTGTACGCGTGCATCGGGCTGCTTGATCGGCGCCCACGATTTGCCGCCGCCGGGGGAGGAGACACCAGACGATGGGTTCGGGGTATAGAGTCCACCCGACACAATCAGCTTCATAGCCTCTTCGACTGTGATGTCCACAGCGATCACTTCACGCTCAGGCACCAGCAGGAAATACCCGGACGTGGGGTTGGGCGAGGTCGGCACGTAGACGTGCACGAGGGGGTCCGGGGACAGTTGCTGCATTTCGCCCTTCGTCACGCCGGTCACGAACGCAAAACAGTAGTGACCATTCTTGGGAAACTGGATCAGCACCACCCGGCGATAGGTCTCGCGTTCCGCAAAGGACAAAATGTCCATCATCGACTTGATCGTGGAATAGATCCCGCGCACCACCGGCACACGATTGAGGAGCCCCTCCCACTGCCGCACGACATGGCGGCCGATGAAATTCGCGGCGAACAACCCGGTCATGAAAATGAGCAGGATGAGCGCGACAATACCCAAGCCTGGTACGTAGTACCCTGGAGTCACCAACCGGGCGGCCGCGTCGCCGAGAATCCCATCCAAACTGATGAACAGCGTCTTCAGAATCAGGATGGTGCCCCAAATGGGGATCATCACCAGCAAACCGGTGAGAAAATACCGTTTTAACGAAGCTTTCACCATGCGCGGCTGAGGGGTCCTGGGTAGAGCGTCATGATACTGGGCTTGTGCCGGTCGTCGCAAGCCTTTTCTTGCTATTTTCAATCACTTGGAATAGGATTCCGCCCTCTTTCTCTCCGAACTTTTCAGGCCCAAACCATGACACGACGCCATCAGCCACCACGAGGTCTGTTCATCACCCTAGAGGGTATCGAGGGGTCCGGGAAATCCACCCAGGCCCGCCTCCTGGGAGAATACCTCCGCCGGCAGGGGCATAGCACCGTGGAAACCCGAGAGCCGGGCGGCACTCCGCTCGCGGAAAAAATCCGTGCCGCCCTGCTCGATCGCGCCGACGAACCGGTTGCGGCCGAAACCGAGGCCTTTCTGGTGTTCGCCGCTCGGCGCCAACATGTGGCCCAGGTGGTCGAACCGGCGCTCGCGCGCGGGGCCATCGTGCTCTGCGACCGATTCAGCGACTCAACGCTCGCCTATCAGGGGTACGCCCGGGGCCTGGATGTGCCCATGCTCGAACGACTCAACCGGCTGGCGACCCACGCCGTGACGCCTCACCTCACGCTGCTGTTCGATCTTCCCGTGGCCACCGGCCTAGCCCGGCGACGATCCGCCAGCGAGACGAATCGGCTCGACCGCGAGTCTCTCCGGTTCCACCAGAAAGTCCGCGCGGGCTTTCTCGACCTGGCGAAGCGCCATCCCCGACGCGTCAAGATCGTCTCCGCGCGCGCCTCGCAGGATAGCGTCGCCCGAGCCGTCGCCCGCATCGTGTCACCGATGCTGAACCGGCTCCGACAGCAGAACGGCCGTTCGGCCGCGCCACGCACCACACCCCCACACACCGCACAGGTCCCTCATGCCCTTCGCTGACATCATCGGACACGAGCAAGCCAAGAGCCTGTTGCGTTCGGCAATCCTGCAGAACCGCCTGGCCCATGCGTATCTCTTCCACGGTGAAGACCGCATCGGCAAGCGCCTGCTGGCCTTGCGCTTGGCACAAACCCTCCTCTGCGAAACCCTGTCGGACGATCGCGGGCCGGACGCCTGCGGTACCTGCCGGGCCTGCCGCCAGGTGGATGCACGTACCCATCCGGATTTTCTGGTGATCGAGCCCGATCAGGAAATGGCCAATCCCCAAATCAAGATTGAATCCATTCGCGACATCGAGCATCAGATGATCTATCGTCCGCTGATTGGGAATAGAAAAATCTGCCTGATCGATGAAGCGGATCGCATGACCATCGGCGCCGCCAACGCCCTGCTGAAAACATTGGAAGAGCCCCCCGATCACAGCCTCTTCATTCTCGTGTCGAGCCGGCCCTATGCACTCCCGGCCACGATTCGCTCCCGTTGCCAATCCTTGCGACTGACGCCCCCGGCGCAAACGCAGGTCGAAGCCGCCGTCATCCTCAAACGCGAACTCCCGCCCGCCGACGCGCGCTTTCTCGCCGTCCTCAGCGACGGGCAACTGGGGCGCGCGTTAGAATGCGATCTCGAACAGGCACGCACCAACCAGCAGGAGTTCGCCGCCATCTTTTCGGCCAAAGGCCTTCAGTCATTCTCCACCGTACTCGCAACCGCGGAAGCACTGGCCAAAGGAGACCGCGGCCCCGAAGCGTTCGATTGGTTGTTGCGCTGGTTACGCGATGTGTTGCTCATTGCGGTCGGTGCCGGCGCCGACCATGTGCTCAACCTCGATCAGCGGGCAGACATGCAGAAGCTGGCCGATCGCATCGACATCGACGAGCTATTGAATTTGATAGGGGACCTCGACAGACTGGAGCGCCAAGCGCACCGGAACCTGAACATTCAAATCGCCCTCGAAACCACCCTGCTGCGGGTCCGACAGCTCCTGACCCCGCCCGACACTGCCGACCGGTCACGATAACTTTGCAGCCCGTCCATGCGAACCCTCATAGAACAGGCTGTTCAGAAAGGGCGCACGGCGACTGAGGCGTACCCTTGCGGTACGTCGCAGGGAGGCGCACAACCGAGAACGCCGCTGGCGGCCTTTCTCAACGGCCAGCTAGCTTTGAGCATCAGCATCTTGCTATCTTCGATTCACAACACATGACGACATCGAACACCTTCTACATCACGACACCGATTTATTACGTCAACGACGTGCCGCACATCGGTCACGCCTACACCACGGTCGCCGCCGATGTCCTCGCACGCTACTGGCGATTACGCGGACGCGACGTGTTTTTTTTGACCGGCCTCGATGAGCACGGACAGAAAGTGCAACAGGCCGCAGCCAAGGCCGGCGTCGATCCGCAGACCCACTGCGACCGCCTCGCGCCGCAGTTCACAAACCTCTGGCAACGGTTGAACATTTCCCACAACGCGTTCATCCGGACCACCGACAAACCCCACCAAGCCGTGGTTCAACGATACCTTCAACAGCTATACGATAAGCAGTTAATTTACAAGGCAGACTACACTGGATGGTACTGCACGTACGATGAACGGTTCTGGACAGAAAAAGATGTCGTCGGCGGGCTCTGTCCGGACTGCAAACGGCCCATCGAACAGCTGAGCGAACACAATTATTTTTTCAAGATGGGCCAATACCAGGACCGGCTGATCGATCACATCCGGCAGCACGAAGAGTTCATTCGTCCCGCATCACGCCGCAATGAAGTCCTGGGATTTCTTCAAACGCAAAAGCTCGGCGACCTCTCAATCTCGCGACCCACATCGCGACTGTCGTGGGGCATTGAGTTGCCGTTCGACAAGGACTACATCACCTACGTCTGGTTCGATGCGCTGGTCAATTACATCTCGGCGCTCGAATACCTGCCCCAGGGCTTACCGGCCGGTGTGCGTTACTGGCCCGCCGATGTGCACCTAGTCGGGAAGGACATCCTTACGACGCATGCCGTCTACTGGTCCACGATGTTGATGGCACTTGGACAGCCGTTGCCGCACTCGATCTTTGCCCACGGCTGGTGGACGGTGGATGGCGAGAAGATGTCCAAGAGCCGCGGCAATGTCGTCGATCCCAACAAGATGGTCGACCAGTTCGGCGCAGACGCCTTCCGCTACTTTCTGCTGCGCGAAGTGCCGTTCGGGCAGGATGGAGATTTTTCGCACAGCGCTCTCGTCACGACCGTCAACGCCAAACTCGCGAACGGAATCGGCAACCTCCTGAGCCGCACACTCACCATGATCGAACGGTCCTGCGCCGGCGTGATCCCCGACCGGGGCCCGGCCGTGCTGCCCGAACTGGAACAACGGATCGAGAATTTAGCCAATCAGCTGCCCGAGAAAACCGAGACCGGTTTTAACGCCCTATTGTTCCGCGACGTGCTGCTGACAATCGAAGAACTGAATGGGCTCTGCGATGAATACATCGACAAGAGCGCGCCGTGGAAATTGGCGAAGCAACCGGAGGCCCGGCCGCAATTACACACGGTGCTGAACACCTCCGCTCGCGCCCTTCGACTGCTGGCGTTGTTGCTCCACCCGTTCATGCCGAACGCCTCGGCGCAGATGATCCATCAACTGGGATTGTCGCTGGACCTTTCCCAGCCACTGGCACCACATGCGGGTCTTTGGGATGCGCCGCTAGCCGGCAGCATAATCCACAAAGGCGCCTCGCTGTTCCCCCGCATCGAATCCAAACCACAAGGAGCCAAACCCGTGAGTGAGACACCCGCATCCCCGCAACCGACTGCCGCTGCCCCGACCACAGCCCCCGCTGCACCACAAGCCCCGGCTCCGGCGACTGCCGCCCCGGCCGCTGCGCAACCGGCGCAGATCACCATCGACGACTTCATGAAGGTGCAGCTCAAAGCCGCGAAGGTACTGGCAGCGGAACGCGTGCCGAAATCCGAAAAGCTGCTCAAGCTGCAAGTCAGCCTCGGTACCGAGCAACGGCAGATCGTCGCGGGCATCGGCAAGAAATACGAGCCGGAAGCCTTGATCGGGAAAACCATCGTGATTGTGGCCAATCTAAAACCGGCCAAACTCATGGGCATCGAATCGCAGGGCATGGTCCTCGCGGCAGGCGACAGCGAAGTACGGGGGCTCGCCACGTTTGTCGAAGACGTCGACCCCGGCACCAAAGTGAAATGAACTACGGCTCCCTCACCCGGCTGATCGGCACCGGCTTTCTCGTGCTGTTGAGCAGCGTGAGCGCCGCGTTTACGCCGGAACCCTCCGAATCCGAGATCGAGAGTACATCCCACTACAACGATCCCCTGCCCACGACCGTGCTGGTGCGCGTTGTGGCGCACCGATCCCTGGTCCTGGGGCATGACGTCGGCGGCGCGCGCGTCACCATCACCGACGTGGCGACCGGGCAGTTGCTCGCCTCCGGCCTGCAGCAGGGAGAACCCGGCGATCAAACGCAAATCATGCGCACCCCGCATCTCATGGACGAACCGCTCTATAGCGGCCGCCCCGCCGCCGCGTTCAGCGCGACGCTCGAATTGGCACGACCCACCCTGGTGGAAATCACCGCCGAAGGACCGCTGGCCTACCCCAACGCCCTGCAGCGCGCAAGCAAAACGGTGCTGCTGATTCCCGGTCACGATCTGACCAACGACGGCATCGTGCTGCACCTCTATGGCTATCTGGTCCAAGTCGAATCACCCAAACCCGGGGAACCGTTGATTGCCAAAGAAGATGTCATGCTGCGGGCCTCGGTCCGCACCCTCTCCGGCGCCCTGGTGAGACCACACAGCGACTGGGATTCCCGAAAAGTTCATATCTATGCCGAACTGTTGATCGGGGACCGCATCGTCGAGCGGCTGCAGATGTTCTATGCCGGAGAGAAGAGCCGGTTCGAGGCGCCGTTCTTCGTGCCGCTGTCCAAAGACGCGCCCGACGGCATCTCGGTACGCGTGATCGCGGCCGACGTCGCGACCGGCAACTTCGGGATGGGAACCGCTCAATATCCGGTGCTCTCCGAACGACTCAGAAGCAGAAAGAATTGACCCCCATTGACTGAGTCAGTGCTTTCATGGTGTGGTGACAGGAGATCCGGCGCACTGAGCGAATCGGATATGCATCATCGGATCTGCGAAGCGCCACACCCGACCAGCTTGAAGGACGATGGACCCGAAACAACGACAATTCTCCATCTGGTACATGTTCATTGCCCTCTGGGTCCTGATCCTGATCCAGACCTTTCTGCCCACGCTCTTTAATCCCACTGAAATCCCCTACAGCGAATTCAAAGGCGCCGTGGAGGCGGGCAAGGTCACTGAGGTGACGGTCTCGCCGCAAGTCATCCACGGCAAGATGAAGGAAGATAAAGTCTTCCATACCATTCGCATCGAAGACCCGGATCTCCTGCGCAGCCTCGCGCAACACCAGGTCAAGGTGACGGGCATGATCGAAAGCACCCTGTTTCGGGACGTGTTGTCCTGGATCCTGCCGATCGTCCTGTTCTTCGGAGTCTGGTGGTTCCTACTTCGCCGCATGGGCCAGAGCCAAGGCTTCATGACGGTCGGACAGAGCAAAGCCAAAATTTATGTCGAGAACGAGGTGAAGGTCACCTTCGCCGATGTGGCGGGCGTCGACGAAGCGAAGCAAGAACTGGAAGAGATCATCGAATTTCTCAAGACGCCGGAAAAGTTCCGGCGTCTCGGCGGCAAGATTCCAAAGGGCATTTTGCTCGTCGGCCCCCCGGGCACAGGTAAGACCTTGCTGGCTAAGGCCGTGGCCGGGGAAGCCGGCGTGCCGTTTTTTTCCATCAGCGGGTCGGAGTTTGTGGAAATGTTCGTCGGCGTGGGCGCCGCCCGCGTCCGCGACCTGTTCGAGCAGGCCAAGGGCAAGGCACCCTGCATCATTTTCCTCGATGAGCTCGACGCGCTGGGCAAGGCCCGCGGGGTCGGACCGATGGCCCACGAGGAACGGGAACAGACCTTGAACCAGCTGCTGGTCGAAATGGATGGCTTCGACTCCCGCGTCGGCGTCATTCTGGTGGCCGCCACCAACCGACCGGAGATCCTGGACCCCGCATTACTTCGCGCCGGCCGCTTCGACCGTCAGGTGCTCGTGGACCGTCCCGATAAGATCGGCCGCCTCGCCATCCTGAAAGTCCACGCGCGCACCATTACGCTCGCCAATCAGGCGGACCTCGACACCATCGCAGCCATGACACCCGGCTTCGTCGGCGCCGACCTGGCGAATCTCCTCAACGAAGCAGCCTTGCTGGCCGTGCGGCGCGGTAAGGACACAGTGAGCATGTCGGAATTACAGGAGGCGGTTGAGCGCGTCATCGGCGGCTTGGAAAAGAAGAATCGGGTCCTGAATAAAATGGAACGGGCCCGGGTCGCCCATCACGAGGTCGGCCATGCGTTGATGGCCCTCTCCATCCCAGGCGGCGACGCGGTCCACAAAATCTCAATTATTCCTCGAGGTATTGCCGCGCTCGGCTACACGATGCAACTCCCGACCGAAGACCGCTTCCTCATGACCGTATCCGAACTCAAGAACCGCATCGCCATCCTCCTGGGCGGACGCGCGGCGGAGGAAGTCATCTACAGCGAGGTCTCCACCGGGGCCCAGGACGATTTGCGCAAGGCCACTGACATCGCCAAGAGCATGATCAAGGCCTATGGCATGAGCGAGAAGCTGGGGCAGGTCAGCTTGGAGCGGGACCGTCAGTCGATCTTTCTGCAAACCGGTCCCTCCCAAACGCCGGGGGACTACAGCGAAGAGACCTCGCGGGAAATTGATTGCGAAGTGCGGCTCCTGATCGACGAGCAGTACCTACGCGCGCGCGACCTCATTAAGAGCCAGGAGGCCACCCTGCGGCATGCCGCTGAGATGTTGCTTGAAAAAGAAACGATCACCGGCGAGGAACTCAAAGCCCTCGCAGCCGCGCAGTAACCCCACACCAGTCCCTGCATCCCCCCCTGGCCCATAACAAGCCTGACCGATCCCACGCGCCGATCCGCACCGGGGTCATGAAGAGCCCGCCCCGGCTTGCCCTCCTCGGCCTCTCGTGAGACACTGAAGCCAATGGTCCCTCACACCTACCATGAACTCCGTTCCCAACTCAGAATCGCGCTGGCGATCAACGCCGTCATCGTCGTCGCGGAATTTGCCGGCGGCTTTCTCACCAACAGCATCGGCTTGATCGGAGACGCGGGGCACAACCTTGTCGATCAAGGCTCCCTGTTCCTGGCCTTGTATGCGCATGTCCTGACGGCCCGGCCCGCCACCGACAGCCGCACTTTCGGCTACCACCGGGCCGGGATCGTCGCCGCGTTTCTCAATTCGTTCATCCTGCTCCTCACCGCCGGCGGCATCACACTCGTGAGCCTCGAACGCCTTCTGACTCCAGTCCCGGTCCCCGGTGGATGGGTCATGCTCATCGCCTTGATCAGCTTCGCGGCGAATCTCTCCATTGCCCTCCTGCTGCAACATGGCGCGAAGGACGACCTGAACATTCGCAGCGCCTTTTGGCATATGCTGAGCGATGCCTGGGTCTCACTCGGGGTCGTGGTGAGCGGCGGCATCATCATGCTGACCGGCTGGTCGATACTCGACCCCCTCGTGAGCCTCTTCGTCGTCATCGCGATTGTTCGGGGGGCCTGGCCACTCTTTAAAGAATCACTTGAAGTCCTATTGGAGTCCACCCCGCCCGGCGTGAGCCCGGCGCTCGTGGCGGCCACCATCGAATCCATCCCCGGTGTGAAGAACGTCCATGACCTCCACATCTGGGCCGTCGAACCACGCCTCATCATGATGACCACACACGTGCAGGTCGACGGTGGAGACCAAGCCCTCACGACCGACCTGCTCCAGGCGATCCGGCATCGGGTGACCAGTGAATTCAAGATCAAACACCTGACCATCCAACTCGAAACGGAATGCTGCCATCCCGAAGCCGTCCACTGCGATCTCTCCAAACTCCACGACCAACATTCGCATCCCGAATTTCTCCACAGCCACCACTAGGCGGATGGTGAAAAAATCCGCCGCCTTCCCCCTTGTCCACCACCTAGCCGTCACGCGATCTCAGCGGCTACAATGGGCTGCATGACACAGACTCTACCCATCCCTTTCTACATCCTCTGCGGATCGCTCGGCGCCGGGAAGACGACCTTGCTCATGCGCCTGCTCGAACATTGGAACAGCCGGGGGCACAAGGTCGGCGTGTTGATGAATGAAGCGGGCGAGGTCAGCATCGACGGCCCACGAGCCGGCACCATCGCGGAACAGGTCTTGAACCTGGCCGGCGGCTGCATCTGCTGCGATACAAAAGACGATCTCGCTTGGAGCATCGCCCAATTGGTACAGGACTACGAATCCACGGTGATCGTGCTGGAATGCTCCGGCATGGCGGACCCGGCGGAGGTCGTGGACGCTGTGACGGACGTCTATGTCTCACGCATGGCGAAACTCGAACGGATTTTTGCCATGCTGCACCCAGTGCCGCTGCCGGAAACCGGCATGGCGGAGCTCGTCACGCGAAACGCCATCCGGTATGCGGATGATCTGATCCTGAACAAACGCGACCTCTACATCCCCGGTCATTGGGAACAGTTCCGCGAGAACATCACACGCCTGAATCCCTACGGCCGGCTATGGGAAACCAATCACGCCCGGCTCGACGTGACAACCCTGCTCGCCGCACCCGCAACACGTACCGTCCCGACGAACGTGTCGTTCGGAAAACGACTCGCTGCGGACGAGAGGCACGAAGCGCGCGCACCGCACCACCCGATGGTGACCACGGTGCGGCTACCGAAGCCGCTCGATCGCACAAAGTTCATGGAATGGACGAAGTCCTTGCCGGAGGGAATAGAACGCGCGAAGGGATTTTTTCGCTTTGCCGGTGAACCTGAACTGCAGGAGTTTCAGTTCTTTCCGCCCCGCACCAGCACCATCGCCCCGGTGATGCTGCTCGACGAACCGGACCATGTTCTGGTGTTGATCGGACGCGAGTACGACCAGGCACTCTGGCGGGCTTCCCTCCTCGCCTGCCTGGCGCAGTAGCTGCGTCAGGAAAGTGAGCCGGCTTCGGCCCCCGGGCGAGACGCCGTTACAGTAACCGGCCGGAAGCGAGACCAGCGGCGCAGGAACCAGGCTACGCCAGCACCGATCACCCCGCCCACGAGCCAGCCCCCCAACACGTCCGTGAAATAATGGGCCCCGATGTACACCCGAGAAATGCCGATCGCTGCCACCAAGGGCCAGCTGATCCAACCTGATCGTGGATACAGGACTTGAAAAAACGCCGCGGCCGAGGCCGTGTTGGCAGCGTGATTGGAGGGAAAGGAAAAGGCCCCGCCGCAGCCGAGCAACTGATGCACATCGGCAAGCGTCACACATGGGCGCGGGCGTTGAACCAACCCCTTCAGCTGCGTCCCCAGCGCATCCGTCGCGCCGACCACCCCGGCTAACATCGCCCCGCCGATGACACATTCGCGCCAATTGACCCAGGCCCAGTAGGCTGCGGCCAGCAGGATCGGATACAGCAGATTGCCCGGCTTGGCTAATTCGATGCCAACCCAATCGAGCAGGCTCGATTGCCCGGCCACGCCGTTAATGCCGCGAAAGAGAAGCTCGTCCACACCCATGCTCGTCACTCAAAGAGTTGCCGGGTGAGCTGCTCACGAGTCAGTTCGAAGTGTGCCGCGACTTCGGCGAGGATTGCGGAGAGTGTTCCAATGCGAAGAGGACTGTGTTGCGGAATCGTAATATGGTGCTCGCCATGCTCAATAGTCGTCAGTCGAAGATGGCTGCCGGTTTGTCGGGTGATTGAATAACCTACCTTCCGAAGAATTTGGGCGAGATCGCCTCCCGACAAATCCCGAGGAAGCCTCATACGGCAATGACTTCCTCCCGAACATGATGGAGACGAACCACCTTGGGAGCGGCTCCTTCCTCAAAATGACAGCGGACCGCATCGCGAACTTTTGCTGGAAGTTCGGCGAGTGTATCGGCCTCAGTAAAAATCGATGGCCCCAGGGATCGAGCAACGAAACCACCCTCCGGCGCCTCTTCAACTATGAAGATCAGCTCTGTCATACGCTCCTCATCACAATTGCACTAGGGTCATGCTAATCGCATTCGAGCCCAATGTCTAGCAAACCGACCTCGCTTGCCAGGGTTGCTTCACGCGCTGAGTTGTTCTTGGTCACCTTGCGATACGTCGCCAAGGGACAAGGGTGCAGGCTCTTTCAAAACGCACCGACATCTGACACTTTTCCGCTGCATCTACCGACAGGCGGCCCCTCCTCCTGAGATCGCACGGCGAACTTCCGATCACGTCACGCTTCTACACAACCGCACCGTCCCTGATTCCCCCGCCGCTCGAACGGATTGTTATGCGTCACTGTGTTCGTCCAAACCGTTCCTTAAACCCATCACATGCGTCGCCGATGAACACGAGCAGGTCATCCTCCGGAACAATGACCACCTCGATGTTGAGGCGAGCGGCTTCCTGACACAACGCGTCTGGAATCTGTCCTTCCGCCACGAACAGCTTTGAAGGCCATGTGCCTGCGCGGCCATGCCCTTGCTGCAACAGGCGGCGCGACTCTACCTTGGACGGACCCGTAGCGCGGGCGGAATACGTTTCCATACCGACAATGTAGCAACTGGCCGCATCCATCAAGGCGAGGCAATCAAAGTCGCCGTCTCGTTCCGTGACAATAGGCGCATCATTGAGCCGAAAACCAATCCAGGCATCGTTGACTGTAAATTGATTAGGGTGAAGCATGGGTTGCACTACCTCTGTCGGCGAACAGCCCCGACTCAGCGGCGGGCCGCGCAGCGGAACGTCCGCTGCACTCGGTCGTTAACCAGCCTACTTCAGTCATAGCCAATGACTCCAATCGCAAGTTCCTCTCGGTCATGACTGACCGTTGCGAACTCACGATATAGGGTCCACACGAAGGCCCCCTCGACTGTGGCTTCAGCCTGATCGAGAGCACCGAGCGTCAAGGCATCGTCGTGTCGATCACTGAGAAGCTGAGTGCCATCCCATCTCAAGCCCCGCAAGGCTAACTCACTATGCTTAGACGGACCTGCACAAGAGCCGGGGTCGACAATGTCAGCCCGCAGAACAGGCCGCTCCGGTTCGTGAACCATACGCCATGATCGTGATCGTTTCAATGCGTTCCGAGTACGAACTCAGTGCGACACGTATGCGGACAGGATCAGAGCCGCATAGCGATGCCGGTTGCGATCTCACATGGAGGTCCATTGCCTGGTCACGCAGCGGGCACGCAAGAAAGAGAAGGAACCCGGGTCCGAGGGGCGAGCCCGCCTGCCAAAGGCCCGTCGCAGCAGTGAGTCGGCGATTGCAGCAGACATGCTCATGAATAATGCGGGCTAGGCAGCGAAGACATCGATCCGCATGCTGTACCGATCATCGACCAAGAAATCCTGGTTGAAGTCGTCGCCATTGGAAAACGGGAAGATCTCGCGGTCTATCAGGAAGCACTCAAACGGTTCACACACCGGAAGCGATAAAAGGGCCGGTCCTCGGCCCTTGCATGCGGCCATCACGGCCTCTCCCTCATCGCCCTACCGCCTCTCGCATATCCACGGCGTCTCGCATCGAGCACGCTCAGCCGGATAAGACATAGGGGGTGCCCTCCTGAATCGCCCAGGATCAAAACAGTACGGCGATGGCGATCTTCTCTTACACGGGGGGGCTTTTCGAAATGTCCACAGAATGGACTGCTTTGTGCCTTGCTGGAGTGAGCAGTACTCAGCTATTCATGAATCCGAACCCGTTCAGGTTCGATGATCCACAACCGCCCTTGGGGAGGTTCAGCTTCAAGAACCCGCAACGCGGATCGCAGCAACGCCAGCGTGTTTTCGATACTTTGCGTGTGTGGACGCAATACCCAGATTCCATGGTGACTTGCGGGGGGATAGACGCGGAGATCGGAGAAATCGAGATCGAATGTGACAAGAATTCTCTTCTCTGCTCGGGAGACGCTAAACACCCGTGGATCGGGGTTCTCTCCTAGCCCGCATTATTCATGACGGTTCGTCGCGAAATCGTCGAGCCGCGTCGCGAAACCGGCGCGCGGAGCCGTGAGGGCCCGAGGCGTACTCGTGCAGTACGTCGAGGGACCGAGGGGCGAGCCCGTCGGCCGAAGGCTCGTTGCAGCAGCGGATCGGCGATTGGAGCAGAAGCGGTCATGAATAATGCGGGCTAGTTGCTCGGCAAGTACGGTATGGACATCGTGACCGGCCTGCCGATCTAAGACTGCAGCATTGCGAGGAAGGTTCTCGTCGAGTTTAAATCGGATGGGCATCCTACACGCTTAAGCGGGGATGGGAACGATACGCTCTCGCGCCAAGTCCGCTGCATAGCCGATCGCTGCGGGAATATGCTCAGGCCGAAGCGAGGGGTATTGATCGAGAATACGCTCAAGCGTTTCGCCTGCAGCGAGATTGTCCAGCACCACCGATACCGGTATGCGCGTGCCTCGAAAACACACAGCGCCATGCATAATTTGCGGGTCGGTCGAAATGTAGGGTTTCCAATCCATCCCTATCCCTCCAAGTACGGCCATCACGATAGCACCCTGCAGCCGTTCACGCTCGGCGCTTAATATACTACTGACGGATCTCCGTTACCACGGCCTCAACAGGCCGACCTTTGAATTCTGGGCCGGCAACTCGTCATTACACGATCAGGTTGACAGAGGCGCTCATCAGACAAGGACTCCTGCCCCCTTTCTTTCTCCAGCTATGTCGTGGCCGATATTAACCCGAGTGGTGACGCGATACAGCTACCCGAAGAACGTGAGATCGAATGAGCTCAGATCTTGTTCTGCGCATGCCCGCCGGTCGCAGCGCTCACGATACGGCTGATGGTCGAATAATGCATTCCCGCCGCGCGGCCGATTTCAGACAGGCTGTACCCATGCTCAAGATAGGCCCGGCGAATGACCGCGTCTCGTTGGGCACGGTTAGCGTGGAGCCGCACGGAAAACAGTTGACTGAGTGTCGGACGGGCAGCAAAGCGTTGCGCGCGCGGAATCTCTGTGAGCGCCTGCTTGTCCTGCAAGTGAGACCGCAGCCCTTCGACGAATGGTTCTCTGCCAAGCAGTACCTGCCCCCGCACCTGCTCCCACGGAGCATCCTGCCCGATCCCCGCGGCGACAAAGGCCCGATACTTCCGCTCCCCAGCAGCCCGCTGTCGCCCAAACTGCGAGAGCAACCACTCCACGGTCAGATAGGGCGGAACAGGCGTGAGCCCGGCGGTCGCCCGATAACTCGACCAGGCATACGTCTCCGGCTTGCGAGCGAGGCGCGCGCGCACCGGATTCAGCACCACATACCGGGCCAGTTCCAGGAGATAGCTGTCCCGCTCCACGACGATCGCCTTGAAGCGGCCTTGTAAGACATGGCCCACCCGGTCGTGACGGCGGTTAAAGGCTTGGGTATAGACGCCATTGAGCTGGCGTATGGCGCTGGACAGATTGGCCTCAGGTGTTTCCGCCAGCAAGTGGAAGTGGTTGCTCATCAGGCAGTAGGCATGCAGCACGAGATGGAAGCGGGCGACGACCCGCTCCAGCACACCTAAGAACCGCCGTCGATCCTCGTCGTCGAGGAAGATGTCCTGGCGGGCATTGCCTCGGGCAGTGACGTGATAGAGCGCCCCCGCATATTCCAGGCGCAACGGTCTGGCCATGCGGCGGAGTCTACGCCATCAATCTGCATATTTCAAGACCTGACCCCAATAGCGTCACGACGGTTCGTGAACAATACGCTTTACCCATGGCAGCTTCAATGAGTTGTGCCTGTTGGCGAATAGCGCTTCTCGCTTCTTACCATTCCATGAGTGCGCTTGAACATTGCACTCCGCCCTCCATCAACCAAGCAAACCAAACACAGCCGAAGGAAATGGTGTAGGAGCCTGCTCACCGATGCGGGCCAGCGCAATAATACCCTTGTGAATGACCAAACTTCGCATTAGAATCGGCGCAACTCAGTCCGGTTTAGAACTGCGTTTTTAGCACCTGGTGGAATAAGACTCTTCCAATACGGTTGAGGTTGGGAGTGCACCCGATCAACCAGCACAGCCGCCTGTCAGCTTTCGCAGCGAAGATCCTACTTCTCACTTTCCTCTCATGGATCCTAATCTTTCCAGTGCCTGCAGGGCTATCAGATTCCCCCAAACATTCGCCTCAATATGAACAGTTGCAAAGCAGCATCGCAGCCCTTTCCGCGGAGATCGCCAGCATTGCTAGCACCATCGACACACTAAAAGACATTCAAGGTCGTACCCTCAAACAGCCCCCCCACCAATCTCACCACCTGCAGACGACAATCCAAGGCCTAACGGAAAAAGTCGCCACACTACAAACTCAAGTGCAGGGTCTCGGCGGTAATGTCACTCACCTTACCGCGACTGTCGACGCACTGGCTCTCACGATTAAAGGGGACACACCCGCCACCGGCGTGACCCAAACTATCTCAAAGCTTCAGGACAACATTACAAAGCTTGAAGGGAAAGTTGACAGTCTCAGCCCGAACCAAGACAGTCACATGGGCTTATCTGAAGTTATGCTATCCGGGCTAGGAGCCTCTGTAATAACTCTAATTGGTAGGTGGTTATTTATTGATCTCCCCACGGAAAAGAAGAGGAGGGCAAAAGAACGACTTGAAAAGTTCTATGCCCCAGTCTTGGGCCGTCTTCAGGCAAACCAGGACATATGGAAGAATTTCAAGGACAAGAGTGGCATTCTCACGCAAGAAGAGCGGGATCGAATCAAACGAGAAAATGCGCCTCAGAGGCCAGAGAATGGGACGCAAACCCATGAAGAAAGTGACCCGGAGACGCCAGAGAATATCGTGAGAGATATCTTGCAATACGAAGCGCGCAGGCCAGCCCGATTGAATATCTGGGTAACTGCGATGGAGGGTATATTTCGGCAGAACAATGAAGCCGCCGAAAAAACCATCCTTGAAAATTACGGATATCTGAGGCCAGAGGATGTGGATGAAGATTCAAATTTTTACAAAGAGCGCAAGAACTACTTAATGCATGTAGGAGAATTCAAGGCCGTCCTACACCGTTGGGAACAGGCAAGAAAAGATACCCTTTATCAAAAGGATACGAACTGGTATGACCGATGCCGTAGGTCATCTGGCCTGGACATAGACAAAAATCCTTCGGCTGAGCCCAGTGAGAAACAGTTCCTGAACTACTTTCACCCGACCAACCCTTATCAGAAAGAATTCCTAAAGCAGGTCCAGAAGTCTTACGACGCGCTGATGGATGAGGCTGGACTGGCGGAGAAAGGATGGTTTGGCCGTCCATTCGATCGATTCCAAAATCGGCGGTCTGCACAAACGAAAAAGGAAGGGTAACAGATACACGCGGCGTTTCTCCTTCGAAACTCGACCATCACTCCATACATGCCAATATAAAGTCTGAGGATTGGAAGCACCATGACCACAAAGCGCAGACCCGAAAGAGACGAATACTTCATGTCCATCGCCATGGCGGTGAGAGGGCGCGCAAGTTGCCTGGGCAGTCGAGTCGGCGCCATCTTGGTTTTGGACGATCGTATCGTCTCCACGGGATATAACGGCACTCCGGAAGACATGAAAAACTGCGACGAAGGTGGATGTGATCGCTGCTTGAATAGGGACAAGTATGGTTCGGGAAATGCCTATGACGTGTGCATCTGCGTTCACGCAGAGCAGAATGTTCTCTTATCGGCGGCGAGATTTGGAATCGCGGTCGAAGGTGGGATTGTCTACACCACCATGCGGCCTTGTTTCGGCTGCACTAAGGAACTCCTGCAGGCAAAAATCCGTTCGGTCTATTACATCCATGACTGGAAACACCCGAACAGCGAGGTATGGAGTGAGTATGAAAAAATCCAGGGGCGATTCCCCGAAGGCATCCGGAAGTTAAAAATTGATGATCCTGATAAGAGTTGGGCCACGCCGAGAAGCCTAACTCAAGCACCCGAGGAAACCGGCCATTCCATTCCTGGCAATTAATCCGCCTGCAGTGTGAATCGATTTGTAGCTCCGTGCGATTCTCTCCCCAACTAGGGCTCCTCCTAGGGTCGGCCCTGGCATTCGATGTGGTACTTCATGTCTGTACACATCGGGCGAACCCAGGAGGCTTCATATGATCACTGCACGCGTTGCACTCATTGCCGGATTGCTGCTCACCCTCGGCGGTTGCATGACGGACGCCACCGTTGAGTTGACGAAAGCGCCGTTCGATGCCACGACGCAACTCACCAACGGCACGACCGGAGCCACAAAGGAATTTCTCGATCCGACCACCGAATTCACGTCGAGCACCACACCGGGCTCCTTGACGGACGGCCGTCTTCTCAGAGCCAAACAACGAGCTACCGTCTTCGCGACGCATACGCACGAAAACCTCCGCGCGGATATTGCTCGCGGTCAGGGGGAATATCTGGCGTCGCTCGCAGCTTTAGCTGGTGTGTCCGCAGATCGCTGGCCCGACTTTCAAACAACGATGACCGCGTCCTACCCCGCGCTCTTCGATGAGCAGATGTCGGTCGCGCAATCCAGCGAACGAGTCGTCGATATAGCCTGGGCAAACGGATACGGCAGGCAGCTGACTGCCCCTTATTGATTGTCGAATGATCTGCTCGGGCGATCGGTCACAACCGATGATGAGACCGGGATCGGGATGATGGGGCCCATTCGAATGTGTCCCTCACCCCGCGCCCTGTTTCAACATACCCCCCACGTTTCCAGACCCGCATAAATACACGTATTCACACGTGTCTGAGTGGTTGACAGGGTCGCGCGAGCGGCGTAGGTTTCGTCCACCTGACGGAACCTATGGCCAACATCAGCATCCACGGGCGCGTCATCGATGAGCAGGGGGCCGGCATTGCCGGCTTGACCGTTCGCGCTCTCGACTTCGATCCCTTTTTCAGCGAAGACGATGTCCTGGGCGTCGGCAAGACAGAAGGCGACGGCACCTTTCTCATTTCCTACTCGCCGGACGCCTACCGCACCTGGAAGGTCGATCGGAATCCCGACCTCGTCGCGCAGATATTCGGCCCCATCCACACAGACCCGGCGCTTTTCGGTACTCGCCTCCTGCACGAAACCAAGGAAGCAACAGATGTCACCGACTCCAACCACGAGGTCGGTACCATCACCATCCACCGCAACAACATCGAGGGCTGGCTCGTCACCCACACCACGTTGAATCCCGCCGTCGGAAATCCGGTCGCACTCTATCACCACAATCGCATCACCCACCTGATCGACGGGGCCAAGATGTTTCCCGCGGTGACCGATGCCGCCGAGGGCGCCACCGAATCCATCAACCTGATGACCCTCTTTTTCGACGTCGACAACGGCTTCCTCACCAAATTCAAAAGCAGCTTCAACCCCTTGAATCCGCCTTCCACCGGTTGCAAACAGGCGGCAGAGCCCTCGCTGGAAGAGGTGCTCAAGAACAAGGGCGGAAAGCCGGTGAACATCCTAGTCACGAACCTGCCGTTGTCTGCGGAGGACACCGTGACCGAGGTGGCGGAATTTTTCGCGCAGACGCCTGGCGTGCGCACCAATGCCTTCAACAAGGGCTTCGCCCTGCTGCATGCCAAGGCCATCGTGGTGGATGGGGACCACGCCATCCTCATGGGATCGCCGCTCAAACAGTACTACTTCAGCGACACCAGCCATGCGATCCGCGACGCGCGCCATAAGGGCTCGCTCATGCACGACGTCAACACCGACCTCAAGGGCCCGGCGGTGTCACACATCGAAAAGACATTCGCGAGCATCTGGAATGCGACCGGCAAGCCCATGCTCATCCCTCCGCCAAAGACCTTTCCCGACCTCCCTGTCACGCCGAACGGCGACGTGGCCTCGGTGCAAGTCCTGCGCACGCTGCCCGGCGGCTCGATCAAACGCGTCAATCCCAGCGACGAGGACCTGCCCTACGGTGAAACCGGCATCCTCGAAGCCTACGAGCGCGCCATCGCCAACGCGCAACACTACATCTATATCGAGAACCAGTACTTCACTTCGCCCGAGATCGTCGACGCGCTCATCGCGAGAATGAAAGACACCACCAAGCCGCGCCTGCAGATCATCCTGGTCCTGAACCTGCGCCCCGACCTGCCTGGCTACCCGGATCGCCAGATCGACAACGTCAATCAACTCCGCAGCGCCGCCAAAGCGGGCGGGCATCAGCTGGGCGTCTACACCCTTTGGAGTCGATCGGAGAAAGCAGGCAGCGGCGGCGCGGGGAATCCGCGGCGCTACGACGTCATGCCGGTGTACGTCCACAGCAAGGTCGCCATCATCGACGACGTGTGGGCCACGGCGGGCAGCGCGAACCTCGACGGCACCTCGATGAACTACCATGAGATCGGCCTCATCATCACCGGCTCCATCCTCGACCGCGCGATCGAAAAGGCAAAACTCACCAACGATCCGGGCAAATTTCTTTGGGAGCTGTTCTGGTATCTCTTTTTCTTCGTCTTCAAGCAGATCCTGTTCGACCTCAAGACGCTGCTCGTCCTGCTCTTCGTCGCCTACAAACTGATCTTCGACTTCAAGGAGACGCTGGAGACCATCCGCGAAACGTTGGGCGACGTGGCCGACATTCCCCAACTCATTGCCGACGTCTTCACACGCACCGCCCGGCACGCCCTCCCCAGCCGCTCACGTCAGCCGTCGCGCAGCGTGGAGCTCAACCTGGTGATGTACAGCGGCATCGCCGGCCTGCCGGAGAACGGTGTGGTCAAGGCCTTGCGCCACCAGTTGTGGCAGGAGCACTTAGGTTTCAGCTCGCTGCCGGACAACCTCAAGACCTTGCCGGCCGATCCCGCTGCCACGACCTGGGTCGCCGATTGGGACGCCGCCGCCATACGGCATGTGGAAGCGATCAAGAACGAACAGGCGCCCCCCGCCGGCCATGCGCCGCACCTGTTGCCCTGGAAGCCGGAGACCGACCCGAAGGAATATCTGGCGGCGCTCAAGATCCGCACGTCCACCCTGCGTAATAAGGCGCAGAAGTTCGATTTCAAGACCTGCAAGGTCGACGACAAGAAGGACCTGCTCCCGTGGCCGATCATCTAGTGCAGAACGCCACCGCCGGGATCGGGCGGCTGCTGTCGCACCTCGACATCGTCCAGGGTGATGTCGAGGAGGCGCGTGCGTTTCTAAAATTGTTGGGCTGGGATCTGCCGCCAGGCCTCGACGACATCGGCTTGGCCGCACTCAACCTCAGCGATTTCCTGACGAAGCTCGACACGGTCCTCGGCGCGTCCGATGCTGAATGGAACGACGACCTGGCCATGGCTGGCCGCATCGCCGACCTCGCGCTTGCGATCGAATCCCTCACGCGTCAGATTCACGACTTGGCGCAGACCCTGCCCGGCAGACTGGCGTCCTTCGGCGACTACGTAGATCGCACGCAGATCCACAAGCAACTCCCGAGACGGCTGTTCGATTTTCTCGGCGCGAATTTTCTGGCGCAGGCCTCGCCGCTGACTTACGCCGCCCTGCACCTGCTGAACATCATCGACTACCCCTACTACGCCGCAGATCCAACAAAGTTCCAAGTCGAACATGTGCGTGCCACGATCAACTATCACCTCTTCAAAGTGGCGGTGACGAGCCCCGATCAGCTCTTTACCGAGGCCTACGGCTGGCATACGCCCGACTTCCAATCGATGACCTTCCTCACCAGGCTGAGCCAGCTGTTGCAAACACTGGGGCTACGGAGTCGTATCCAACCCCTGAGTCCGCCGGCGCAAGAGGCCTGGCTGGGACGAGCTGAATCGAGTTCCAACGCACCGCCGCAACTCATCACCTTCCTGCACGAGGAACGCGGCTCAGCATTCGGGGTGCGGTTGGGCCTCTCGCTCTTCGGCGCCGCTCCCACGTCGATAGGCGCGAGTGATGCCGGACTCGGCCTCGCCCCCATCATTCAAGGGCGCGCGGAAGGTACGGTCCCCTTTCCCCGTTTGGAAGACACCCGCATCGAATGGTCCGGCAACGTGGAGGTGTTGAAGCGATTGGCCGTCATCCTCAGGCCGGACCAGGACCTCACCCTGCGCAAGGGAGCGGGGCTCGCCGATGCTCTCAACGGTCGCTTCACGCTGGGTCTGCGGCACGGCCAACCGATCGGCGAACTCAAGCCGTTGGTCCGCCTACCGGGAGGGTCGGCCCTACGGTATCAACAGTTTTCCGTCGCAGGTGGCCTCGATGCCTCCTCGGCCACCCGCATGGAGACGTTCGTGGAGCTTGCGCTGCTGGGGCTCCGCTTCGACCTCTCGCTCGCGGAGGCAGACAACTTCATCCAAGGCACGGTCGGGCGCGAGTCTGTCCAGGCTCCATTCGATCTCACGTTGCGCTGGAGCAGCAGAGAGGGACTGTCGTTCTCCGGCAGCGGCGGACTCCACGTCACGTTGCCGTTGCAGCAGGCCGTCGGCCCATTGAAGTTGGATGCGGCCCACATCGGCATCAACGTGGGCGAAGAGGGGATCGACACGGAAACCAGTGTCAACGCCCGCTTGCTGCTCGGCCCAGTCACGGCGACCGTCGAACGGATCGGCGTCACCGTCGAGCTGTCTTTCAAAGAAGGCAACCTTGGCCTCTTCGGTCTGTCGCCGCGCTTCCAACCGCCGACCGGCCT